>DATGUI010000056.1:0-3148 GCA_035301405.1 Burkholderiaceae bacterium | reverse complement strand
ACTCGGCCCTTGCCGAAGCCGACATCCGCCAGCGCCTTGACAATCACCTTGCTGTCGAACTCGCGCATGCCGTTGAAGGTAACGGACGCGATGGTGGGACGCTCATTGACCACCACGACGAGAATGTCGTTGTCCGTCTGGATCTGGACGTCGTTGAAGAAGCCGGTGGCATAAAGCCGCTGAATCGCCTCGGCCGCCTGTTCTTCGGTGAACTCGTCACCCACCTTGACGGGCAGATAGCTGAAGATGGTGCCGGGATCGACCCGTTGAACCCCTTCTACCTGAATATCCTTGACGGCGAACGGGGAAAAAGCCCACCCCAGGGCAGGAAATACCAAGGCAGCCAACACGATGAACGGTGCAGCATGTCTGGCCAATGCCAGTCTCTTCAAAAACGACATCCTGGTTATCCTCGGGTGGGTTGAATTGGTAGTGGATTGTACGGCAGTTTACTAGGGACTGAAAAGCCGCGCGAAATCATTGAAAATTGCGAGAAACATCAGGGTCAGCAAAATGGACAGACCAATGCGATGACCCCGCTCGCGCCAGTGCTCCGGAATGGGCCGGCCGCCCCGCAGGGCTTCAATGGCATAAAAGAACAGATGACCGCCATCAAGCATGGGGATAGGCAACAGATTCAGGATGCCGATACTGACGCTGATGAGGGCCATGAAGCTGATGTAGGACACCCAGCCGGCCCGGGCCGTCTGGCCGGCATAGTCGGCAATCGTGACCGGGCCACTGAGATTGCGCAATGAGGCCTGGCCGGTCACCATGCGACCCAGCATGCGCAGGGACAGGCCGGCGGTTTCCATGGTTCGGGTGGTGGCTTTGGACAGGCCATCGAACAAGCCATGACGAACCAGCGTCATGGGCAGGTCTGCACCCAGCATGACACCAATGCGTCCAACGGTGAGCCCGTCCTCGTCCTGCTCGGCTCGCGGCGTAACGAAGAACGAAAGCTCTGTGCCTTCGCGACTGACCTGCACCGACAGGGGCTGATCTGCATGCCTGCTGACCAGGTCAACCAGCGTTGTCGGATCCGGCTCGCGGATATCTTCAATGCCAACAATGACGTCACCCGCCTGCAGGCCGCCCTGCTCGCCGGCGCTATCCGCCAGCACCTCCGTGACCCGTGCACGGGGCAAGGCCAGCGTCAGACCCAGTTCGGCCAGCGGATCGTTTTTCTCTTCGGCAATATCCGTGGCAACGAGATCAAGCGTGTAGTCGCGCCGTGCGCCGCTTTCGCTCAACGCTTCAAGGCTGACCCGGCCGCCATCCGCCAGCGGATTCAGGAGCTGCCACCGCAGCTGGTTCCAGGACGCCACGGGCGCCCCGTCGACGGCGGTGATCTGTTCGCCGCCGTGCAAGCCGGCCTGCGCCGCCAGGCTTTGCTCCGGAGGTGTCGCAATGATGGCCGTCGGTTCCTGATAACCTGCCCAGTTCAGCAAGGCATACAGGACCACCGCCAGCACCAGGTTGGCCGCCGGACCGGCACCCACGACCAGACTTCGCTGCCACAACGGCTTGGCATCAAAAGCCTGTGCACGTTCTTGCGGGGAAGCATCGGCCCCTGCCGTGTCAAGCATCTTGACGTAGCCACCCAGCGGAATGGCGGACAGCGCCCACTGGGTGCCATGCTGATCGGTGCGTTGCAGCAGAATGCGGCCAAACCCCACGGAAAAACGCTCTACCCTGACTCCGAAATAACGGGCCACGGCATAATGGCCGAACTCGTGAAAGGTAATCAGCAGTCCGAGCGCAATACCAAAGGCAAGCAGGGTAAACAGCATGGCAGCTCAGACACCGGCCCGGTGCCGGCACAGGCGGGTCGCCTCGTGCCTTGCCAGGGCATCGGCGTCCAGAATGGCTTCGAGGGAATCCAGTGTCGGCAGGGCCTGATCGGAAAGACGATCCAGGCAGGCGGCAATCACGTCGGGAATGGCGGTATAGGCAATCTGATGATTGAGAAAGCTGTCAACGGCAACTTCATTGGCAGCATTGAGCGTAATACAGGCAGACTGACCGGCCTCCAGTGCCTGATAGGCAAGATCAAGACAGGGAAAGCGGGCCAGATCAGGGGCTTCGAAGTCAAGCGTGCCCATCTGGACCAGAGACATCATGCCCACGCCACTGTCTATGCGGTCGGGAAAGCCCAGCGCATGTGCAATGGGTGTGCGCATGTCCGGCTGACCCAGCTGCGCCAGGATGGAGCCATCCTGGTATTCAACCATGGAGTGCACCACGCTTTGCGGATGAATCACCACATCGATATGCCGGGACGGCATGTCAAACAGCCAGTGCGCCTCGATAACCTCAAGCCCCTTGTTGATCATGGTCGCGGAATCCACCGAAATCTTTCTGCCCATTTTCCAGGTGGGATGGGCGCAGGCCTGCTCGGGCGTGACATTATCAAGATCAGCCAGCGGCACTTCACGAAAGGGCCCGCCTGACGCAGTCAGCAGCAGGCGCCGGATACCGTGATCTTCGCCGTTGTGATCCCCTGCCTTCATGCCTTCCGGAAGACACTGAAAAATGGCATTGTGCTCGCTGTCTACCGGTATCAACTCGGCCTGATTGTCCCTGACGGCCCGCATGAACAACGCACCCGCAGCAACCAGCGCTTCCTTGTTGGCCAGCAACACGCGCTTGCCCGCATGGACGGCAGCCAGCGCCGATGGCAGGCCAGCTGCCCCGACAATGGCCGCCATGACGGTGGTGACATCGGTATCCGAGACCGTGTCAGACAAGGCCTGGGCGCCGACCCGGATCTCGGGACGGGGCCTGTCGGCAGGCCAATGTTCGAGAAACTCCGTGCGGTGGGCGTCGGAAGGCACGACGACCACCCTGGCGGTATGCGCCAGCGCCTGCCTGGCGAGCTTTCGCATGCGACTGTAGGCGGTCAGTGCATACACCGAGAACACCTCGGAATGCCGGGAAATGACATCCAGCGTGCTCTGGCCGATAGAGCCGGTCGAGCCGAGAATGACGATATGCTGAGTAGTCATGGGCCTCCTGAGATCAGCAGCACCAGGGGAGCGACCGGATACAGCGCATCAATGCGATCCAGTATGCCACCGTGGCCCGGCAGCAAGCGACTGGAGTCCTTCATGTCGGCGCGGCGCTTGAGCACGGATTCGAACAAATC
>DATGUI010000055.1:0-3603 GCA_035301405.1 Burkholderiaceae bacterium | reverse complement strand
CCGAGGCCCTGCGTGCTTCCCATATTCTGGTGGCAACTGGTGCCCGGCCACGTCCCTTGCCCGGCTTTGAGGTCGATAACGAACAGATCTGGGATTATCGCGGCGCGCTGATGCCCACCCGTCTGCCCGCATCCCTGCTTGTCATTGGCGGGGGCGCCATCGGCATGGAGTTCGCCTGCTTCTATGCGGCGCTGGGCACTGCCATCACGCTGGTGGAATCGCAGGAGCGCCTCTTGCCGCTGGAAGACAACGATGTCAGCCAGGCCATGGCAGGCAGCTTCCGGTCCCGTGGCATTGACGTCTGCACGGGCAGCCGTGCCACCTTTGTGAAACGCAGCGCTGATGCGGTAACAGTCCGCATCGAAAGCGATGCTGGCGACAGCCGCGAACAATCCTTCGAAAACGTGCTGGTTTGCGCGGGTGTGGTTGGCAACATCGAAGACATGGGCCTTGAAAATACCCGGGCGCAGGTCACAGACGGCTTTATCCGTACCGGGGCGTCCGGCCGCACGGCCGAGGATGGTCTCTACGCAGTGGGTGATGTGGCAGGGCCACCCATGCTGGCCCACAAGGCCAGTTTCGATGCCCTGCGCTGTGTAGAAAGCATGGCCGGCCAGGAACCCGAAAGCCTGATGCGGCACAGCATTCCGTCAGGCATCTATACCGAGCCCCAGGTGGCCAGCATTGGCCTGACCGAAGCGCAGGCGCGCAGCGAACACGACGAGGTTGCCGTGGGCATGTTCCCCCTTGCAGCCAACGGCAAGGCCGTGGCCACCCAGGCCACAGCCGGTTTCATCAAGACCGTCTTTGACAAGCGCTCAGGCGAACTGCTGGGTGCCCATCTGGTGGGTCATAACGCCACCGAACTCTTGCCCAGCCTGAGTGTGGCGCAGCAACTGGAAACAACGGAAGCTGAGCTGCTTACCCACATGTTTCCCCACCCCACCCTGGCAGAAGCCATTGGGGAATCGGTGATGGCCGCCTTTGGGCGGGCCCTGCATATTTAGTTTTACCGAATGAAAAGAGCAAAAGGATAGACATGGATTTTCGTTTGACCGAAGAACAACGCATGATCATCGACGCGGCACGCAGCGTTGGCGAGCGCTTTGGACTGGAGTACTGGCGCGAACAGGACGAAAGCAAGCAGTTCCCCAAGGCATGTTGGCAAGCCATCTGCGAGGCCGGACTTTGCGGCGTGGCCCTGCCGGAACAATACGGTGGATCGGCACAGGGCGTATTCGAAATGACCCTCATCATCGAGCAGCTGGCCGCAGCCGGGGCGGGCTCAACCGTGGGCCAATTGTTCATGATCAATCCGATTTTTGGTGGGGTTTCGGTCAACAAGTTCGGCTCCGACGCACTCAAGACAGAGCTGCTGCCCAAACTCATCAGTGGCCAGATCAACTTCTGCATGGCACTGACCGAACCCGACACCGGGTCCAATTCCCTGGAGATCAAGAGCTTTGCCTCGGAGACAGACGCCGGGTGGCGCCTCAATGGCCGCAAGATCTGGATCACGGCAGCAGACACGGCAGACAAGATGCTGGTGATTGCACGGACCAAACGTCTGGAAGATGCCAGCTCGCGCAGTGATGGCCTGTCCATGTTCATGATTGACGCCGACCGGGCCGGCATTGAGCAGGCTCCGATCGACAAGCTGGGTACCAATACCCTGGCATCCAGCACGCTTTTCTTTGATGATGTTGAAATCCACGAGCACGAACTGCTGGGCACCCTGCACAAGGGCTGGCGCGAATTGCTTGATGTGCTCAACACCGAGCGGATTGTCACCACAGCGGGGCTGATCGGCACCGCTGAACTGGCCATCCGTCTGGCGGTGGAATACGCCAACGATCGCAAGGTGTTCGGCCAGACCCCCATCAGTGCCTACCAGGGCCTGCAGTTTCCGCTTGCCCAGTGCCATGCACAAATCGAATCGGCACGGCTGCTGAACTACAAGGCCGCCACCAATTTTGATCAGGGCCTGCCCTTTGGCAGTGAAGCCAACGCAGCCAAGTTGCTGGCGGCACAAGTGGCTGCCAGCGCCACCGAGCGGTCCATGCAGACCATGGGCGGCATGGGTTACTCAAAGGAATACCACGTCGAGCGCCTGTGGCGCGACTGCCGCCTGTTCAGGTTTGCCCCCATTTCCGAAGAAATGATACTCAACTATATCGCCATGCACGACCTGGGCATGCCCAAGTCATACGCGTAACGCACGGGAGGAGACAGCATCATGGTTGCGTTAAGTTCTGCAGTTGTCGACTGGGCTCGGTCCGAACCGGACAGACGGGCACTGGTGTTCCGGGAAACCACGCTCAGCTACCGGCAGCTGGCTGACCGCATTCGCCACACGGCCGGGGTACTGAAAGACCGGGGCTTGGGCAAGGGTGATGTCGTGGCGCTGCTGATGCGCAATAGTGCCGCCTTTATCGAGCTGGCGATGTCCATCAGCCATATTGGCGCGATTGCCCTGCCTGTCAACTATCGTCTCAGTGCCGACGAGGTCAATTACATACTGGGCAACTCGAATGCCAGCCTGTTGTGCGTGGATCACGACCTGCACGATACGGCCATTGATTGCCCGATGCTGGTCGTGGACGAAGCCGCCCTGTCTGACAGCACCCGGCTGGGCGCGCCGTCAGCGCCGATCCTGGCATCCGAAGCCCTTTCCAGCGACGATATCTTTCGGCTCATGTATACGTCAGGGACGACCGACCGGCCAAAAGGTGTGGTCCATACCTACAACAACTACTACTGGAAGTGCCTGGACCATATCAACACCCTGCAGCTGGACAAGGATTCCCGCCTGTTGGTCACGGGCCCGCTCTATCACGTGGGTGCGTTTGACCTGCCTGGTCTGGCCGTGTTTCAGGCGGGCGGCCAGATCATCGTCCTGCGCGAATTTGATGCAAAAGAAGTGCTGGCGCAGGTGGATCACCACGGGATTACCGGAATCTGGCTGGCGCCTGTCATGCTCAACCGCCTGCTGGCCTTTGACAATCCGCAGGCCTATCAGCGCAACAGCGTCCGCTGGGTGATCGGGGGCGGCGAGCGAACCCCCGTGGAACGCATCCAGGCATTTACCACCCTTTTCCCGGAAGGTCGTTATATCGACGCCTACGGCCTGACAGAAACCTGTTCGGGCGACACCATGATGATGGCCGGCAAGGAAATTGAAAAGATCGGTTCGGCTGGCGTGGCGCTGCCCAATGTGCGCATAGAAATATGTGACGAAAACGGGACACCGCTGGAGGCCAACCAGGTGGGTGAAATCTGCCTGACCGGGCCCAAGATCATGAAGACATATTGGCAAGATCCCGAACGCACGGCAGCCAGTTTCTTTGGTGATCGCTTCCGTTCTGGCGACATGGGCTATCTCGATGAAGACGGTTTTCTCTTTCTGGTGGACCGCAAGAAGGACATGGTCCTGACCGGGGGCGAGAACGTTGCCTCTTCCGAGGTGGAAAGGGTGCTCTATCAGATGCCGGGCATCAGCGAGGCAGCCGTCATTGGCCTGCCTGATCCCACCTGGGGTGAATGCGTGGTGGCCATTGTGGTGCTTGACGAGGGCCACAGCCTCACCCTGGAGGAATTGCAGAG
>DATGUI010000054.1:0-2245 GCA_035301405.1 Burkholderiaceae bacterium | reverse complement strand
CATCGTGTAGATGGTGCGGTGCCTGCCGAGCAGATTCAGGCCCGGCTGGATGCGCTGGTTAACGAAGAGTAAGCAGCAAGCAGAGGGCCGCTTCCGGGTCTGAAGCGGCCCGGTTCTGGCCTGGCTGTGTTGCCGAATCAGGCGTCGTCGGTGCCGGGCACGTAGACCTGGCCGTCAAAAAGCAGGCGTGCCGTGCGGTAGAAGGAACCTGAATCGGCCACCCACTCGCCTTCGCGCTCATTGACGTCAGCCCCGACCGTCAATATACCCGACGGCATGCCCAGTCGGATGACATCATCGGCTGCATAGGGCGACAGCACCTGGGACACCACCGTGCCCTGGATGCGGGCTGCCACGGCCGTGCAAAGCGAAGCCGTCAGGGGCAGGGCGCGGTGTGGCTGGCCGTTGGAAATCACGCGGGCGATGAGATCAATGTCTTCGACGGATACCGTCTCGCCAGACAGGGTTGGATTATCCGTGGGATCACGGACCACGGCAATGAACGGCACGATAGTGATGTGGCGGGCGCTTTCGATGTCCGGCGCAATGCCCATGGCCACCGAGGCATGAATGCGGATGTCATTGAGCTGCTTGAGGAGATCCGGCCGAGCTTCGAGTTCGTCGGGCAGTTCCAGACCGGTCAGGCCAATATCGGCAGCACGAACAAACACCACCGCGTTGGCGGCGTCAACCATGGAGACCTCTAGTGTATCCATGCCCGGGACGTCAAGCTGATCGGTGACCTGACCGGTGGGCAGCAGCTTGCCCGTGGTGGCACCGCCCGGATCAATGAAATCAAGCTGCACCGGAGAGCCGGTGCCACTGACGCCCGGGATGGCCAGATCACCCTGGTAGAGCGCGCGGCCGTCACGTGTCTGAAATGTGCTGTGAATGATTTTCTTGGTATTGGTGTTGTAGATGCGTACGGTGGTCTGTTCGCCAGTGGCGGGCACCAGGCCCTGGTCAATCGCAAAAGGGCCAACCGCAGAACTCATGTTGCCGCAGTTGCCGCGGTAATCGACATGGGCCTCCTTGACCATCACCTGGGCGAATGTGTAATCGACGTCGGCATCAGGGTGGGCCGACGGAGCCACAATGCACACCTTGGATAAGGAGGATACCCCACCGCCCATGCCATCCAGTTGGCGGCCATAGGGGTCAGGGGTGCCCATGGCAGCCATGAACAGTGCTGGCCATTCGCTTTCATTTTCTGGAAGGTGATCGCGCTGGACGACGAGCGCTTTGCTGGTTCCGCCCCGCATGAAGGAGGCCGGTAGGGCTTGTTGAGTCACGGGTGTTCCTTTTCTGAGTTTGCAAATCGGATCAGGCAGGTGCACGTGTTTTCGAGCTTTGGAGCGGGTCTGGCAGCACCTGCGGGACGCTGGCATGCCCCGATTAACTTAGTACAATAGCACCGTTTTGTTTATACCGTCCAAAAAAGGATAGCCATGACACCAATACCATCGCTGGAACAACTGGTGGTTGGCGATCGCACGGTAGGTTACGTGCCTATTCGCAATATTCCCGGTATTGATTCCCTGCCATTTTCGTTGCGTGTACTGCTCGAAAACCTTCTGCGTCAAGCGGCTTTGCGGGGCGCAGACATCTCGACCGAACTCGACTCGCTACTGCAGCGGCGAGCCGGGGATGGCATCACTTTCTACCCTGCCCGCGTGTTCGGTCAGGATATCCTGGGGCTGGTCATGCTGCTCGACATGGCCGCCATGCGCGAAGCAGTCGAAGACGCAGGTGGCGATGCCTCCCGGGTCGCCCCGCAGGTCCCCATTGACGTCATCATTGATCACTCCCTGCAGGTAGATAGCTGGGCCAACCCGGCCGCCGCAGAAATCAACCTGGCGCGCGAATACCAGCGTAACGCTGAAAGATTCGCCTTCTTGCGCTGGTGCGGCAGCAGTTTTGACGGCGTCAAGGTGGTGCCACCCGGAAAGGGCATCATGCACCAGCTGCATCTCGAGCACATCGGACGCGTCGTCTGGGAAGGCGAACACGACAATGCTCCTGTTGTCTATCCGGACAGTTGTGTCGGTACCGACAGCCATACGCCCATGGTCAACGGCCTGGGCATTCTGGGCTGGGGCGTCGGTGGCATCGAAGCCGAGGCCGTCATGGTCGGGCTGCCGGTCACCATTCCGCTTCCTGAGGTCGTCGGCATCGAGCTCAAGGGCCAGATGCGCGATGGCGTGCTGCCCACGGACCTGGTGCTGCGCATCACCAAAGAGCTGCG
>DATGUI010000053.1:0-2650 GCA_035301405.1 Burkholderiaceae bacterium | reverse complement strand
AACAGAGGCAGGGCCTTGAGCGCCAGAAACGAGCCCCCCGGACGCAAAGGTGCCCAGAAGAGCTCCCAAAACAGGCACAATACGATAAGGGCGACCAGTGACAGTTTGGCACCCCACTTCAGCCACGGGTTCAAATGTACGTCAGACATACTGGTATTATCGCCTGAAACCACACTTCGCTTGAAGTGGCCGTGCTCGCTACCGAACTCAGGGGACAAACACCTGTGTCAAATTCACGACTCTCCATGCGGCAGTTTTTCTCGGCCGTCCGGTTTTCGCTCAACCATGCGCTCGACAAGAACATCACGCAGGTCGCCTCCAGCCTGACCTTCACGTCCGTACTGGGCATTGTTCCCCTGCTGGCCGTTGTGCTGGCACTGTTTACTGCCTTCCCCCTGTTTGCCGAGTTTCAGGAAGCGCTGGAAGGTTTTCTGACGGACAACCTGATGCCACCGGCCGTGTCCAGCACGGTCATGGGATATTTGAATCTGTTCGCCACCAAGGCCTCCGGGCTGACCACCATTGGCAGCGTGGCACTGATGGTGACCTCCATCCTGCTGTTTCGCACCATTGATGACGCCTTCAACACCATCTGGCAAGTGCGGCAACAGCGGCCCATACGGCAGCGCATTCTCGTCTACTGGGCCGTGCTGACGCTGGGCCCCATCCTGACAGGCGCCAGTCTGTGGGCCACCTCCGTCATGGCCAGCTATTCGGCGGGTTATATCGAGCAACTGCCGCTGGGACTGAGCTTTATCCTCACGCTTGCGCCCCTGCTGGCTTCCATACTGGGCTTTGCCGCCCTCTTTTTCTTTGTGCCCAATTGTCACGTGAGGGCACGCGACGCGCTGCTGGGGGGCCTGCTCACTGCCCTGGCGCTGGCGGGCATGCGGGCCGGCTTTGCCTTTTATCTGAGTCAATTTCCTTCTTACACGATCATTTATGGTGCCTTTGCCACCATTCCCATCTTTCTGCTGTGGATCTATCTGTCGTGGATAGCTGTGCTGTCCGGTGCCACGCTGGCGGCGGTGCTGCCTGCCATTCGTCACCGGGACTGGCAAATCACGGCCTACGCTGGCAACGAGTTTGCCGACACCATCCGGGTGCTGAGTGTCTTGTGGCACAAGCCGGACAATATTCCGCCAGGCTGCACGCAGGAAACCCTGCGGCTGGAAACCGGGCTGCGCCAGCGCGCCCTGACTGATGCCCTGTACGAACTGCACACACTGGGTTATGTCGTCACCACGGATACGGACAAGAATGAGCGCTGGGTGTTTGCGGCCGACCGGCGCCAGGCCCAACTGCGACCGCTGGTCGAGCACCTGCTGCTGCATCCACAGCAATCGGTCCGATCCGGTCAGCGCGCACTGGCCCACGCAGTGTCACTGGTTCTGGCCGGCGAATCCACCACCCTGCAGGAGCTGTTTGAATCGCCCGATGCACTATCGCAAATCAGCCACATCAGGCAAAATGAACCCAGCAGCACCAAAACAACAGCCACCACGGAGGTTCATCATGTTGAAAGTTAGCGAGATCCTGCGGGTAAAAGGAGACACCCTTTTCACGGCCAGCCCGGACGCACCGATATCCCAGGCGCTGGCTACCATGAGCGAGCACGACATTGGCTCATTGGTCATCATGGCACATGGCGAGCTGGTCGGCATGCTGACGTTTCGCGAGCTCATCCTGTACATGCACAGCAACGGCGGCAAAGTGGGCAGCAACACCATACGCAGCATCATGGACGATGCCCCCGTCAGTGTGTCGCCCAACACCAGTGCACACGAAGTACAGCGCCTGATGCTTGAAAACCACGCCCGCTATATTCCTGTCATGGATGGGCCTACCCTCATGGGGGTCATTTCCTTCTTTGACATGGCACGCGCCCTGGTCGCCGCCCAGCAGTTTGAAAACAGCATGCTCAAGGCATACATTCGCGACTGGCCGGCAGACTCCGTCAACCAGTATTAAATGGGTTCGGTGGCCTGGGCTGCCTGGGCCTGACGATTTTGCAGCTGTTCCCAGGCCATCTCGATGATGTCCGCCCCATGGCGTTGAAGCGCATGGGCGTCAGACAACAGGCGGCGCCACTGACGTGCGCCCACCTGCCCGCTCGGCCAGCCCAGCATGGCGCGAGTAATGAATCGGGCTGGCGTCCCCCTGGCCTGCTCGGCGCGAGCATAGTCTGCCATGGCAAGAATCACTTCTTCAGGTGACGCCGTGGAGGCGTCGGGCCACAACAAGCGATGCAACTGCCCCAGGACGGCAGGCGCATGCCAGGCCGCACGGCCAAGCATGACGCCATCAAATTGCTTCAGCAGCGCCTGTGCCTGGCTCGCTTCCGTGATGCCGCCATTCAGCACAAAGGTGGCCTCGGGAAAGTCAGTCTTCAGTTGCGCCGCCACTGCGTAACGCAACGGCGGAATCTGACGGTTTTCCTTGGGGGACAACCCCCCCAGGACAGCATTGCGTGCATGCACGATAAACTGGCGCACCCCGGCATCGAAGAGTTCTCCGACAAAATCACGCAAGGGAGCATAGTCGGTATTGTCGTCCAGACCCAGCCGGTGCTTGACGGTAACCGGAACCGATATGGCATCCAGCATGGCTCGCACGCAGGCGGCCACCAGCGTGGGCTGCGCCATGAGAC
>DATGUI010000052.1:0-8300 GCA_035301405.1 Burkholderiaceae bacterium | reverse complement strand
CGTCGGTCATGCACGTCAACAATGAAATCGGTGTCATCCAGGATATCCAGGCACTGGGGCAGCTCTGTGACGACCACGGCGTGCTGTTTCATGTGGATGCCGCGCAGTCGGCGGGAAAATTGCCCATCAACCTTGCCGCGCTCCCGGTTGACCTCATGTCCTTTTCTGCGCACAAGGTCTATGGCCCCAAGGGCATGGGTGCGCTTTATGTCAGAAGGCGGCCGGTCGTGCGCATACAGGCCCAGATGCACGGGGGCGGTCACGAGCGTGGCATGCGCTCCGGCACGCTGCCGGTTCACCAGATCATCGGCATGGGCAAGGCCTTTGAACTGGCCAGCCAGCATCTCGAATCTGACAACGAACACATCCGTGCCTTGCACCAGCGCCTGTGGCAAGGGCTGTCGCAAATCGAGCATATTTATCTCAATGGTGATGCCATTCAGCGCGTACCGCATTCATTGAACATCAGCTTTGCCGACATCGAAGGCGAAGCCCTTCTGATGTCGCTGCAGGGCCTGGCGGTATCCAGTGGTTCGGCGTGCACCTCGGCCACCATGGAGCCGTCTTACGTGCTCAAGGCGCTGGGCCGTCCTGACGAACTCGCCCACGCCTCCCTGCGGCTGTCGCTGGGCCGGTTCAACACCACGACAGACATTGACACCGCCATCCGCATCATTACACAGCAGGTGCAGCGGTTGCGCGATCTCTCCCCGCTCTGGGAGGCCCGCCAGGCCGACACCCGCATCGCCGCCATGACAAAAGCAGGTTGATATGGCAACATCTTATCAACGCCAGTTTGGCAACGTACTGCTGGATCACTATCAGCATCCTCGCAATGTCGGGCGTCTGCCCACGGACAATACCCACACCGGAACCGGTACGGCGGGCACGGCATCCGAAGGCGGGATGGTGCGCCTGCAGTTGCGGGTTGACGCGTCAGGTATCATTGAAGATACCCGATTCAAAGCTTATGGATGCGGGGCAACCATTGCCGCCGCTTCATGGCTGAGCGAGGCCATCAAGGGCAAGACTGCCGATCAGGCACAGAAGCTGGGCGGGCAGGCCATTGCGGATGCACTTCAGCTTCCACCAGGAAAGCTGCATTGCGCCTTCCTGGCTCACGAGGCCCTTGAGAACGCGCTCGCCAATTACACAGACAAACAGGAGTAACCATGGCTATTACCCTTACACAGCAGGCAGCGGATCACATCAACCGCCATCTGGAAAAACGCGGCAAGGGTCTGGGCATGCGTCTGGCGGTCAAGACCACCGGCTGCTCGGGTCTGGCGTACGACTTTCAATATGTTGACGAAGCCGGTTCCCGTGACGAGGTCATCGAGCAGTTTGGGGTCAAGGTGTTTATTGACCCCAAGAGCCTGCCTTTTCTTGATGGCACACAGGTTGATTACGGCCGCGAAGGGCTGAACGAAGGCTTTCGCTTTACCAACCCCAACGAGAAAGCCGCCTGCGGTTGCGGCGAATCCTTCACCGTTTAGGCATTGCTTCGCTCAAGCCTCTTTGCGCAGGTGCGGAAATAAAATCACGTCACGTATGCTGGGGCTGTCGGTCAGCAGCATGACCAGCCGATCAATGCCAATACCACAACCGCCTGTCGGGGGCATGCCATATTCCAGGGCGCGGACGTAATCGGCGTCGTAATACATGGCTTCTTCGTCCCCGGCATCCTTGGCCGCAACCTGATCCCGGAAACGGTCGGCCTGGTCTTCCGGATCATTCAATTCTGAAAACCCGTTGGCAATTTCCCGGCCGGCGATAAACAGCTCAAACCGCTCCGTGATGTCCGGATCGGCATCGGAAGCCCGCGACAATGGCGACACCTCAGCCGGATAATCAACAATAAAGGTGGGCGCCCACAACTGCGCTTCAGCAGTTTCTTCAAATAGGGCAAGCTGTAGCGCCCCCAGCCCGGCACGTGCCAGGGCCGGATCATTCAGGTCAACACCTTTGCGTTGCAGTTGCTGCCGCAGAAAGTCGGCATCGTCCAGTTGCTCGGCCGTATAGTCGGGCGCATGCTTCAGGATGGCCTCGACAATGGTGAGGCGAGCAAATGGCTGCTCCAGGTTCAGTTCGCGATTCTGGTAGGTCAGACAGGCGTTGCCACAGGTTTGGCGGGCCACATCACGAATCAGCTTCTCGGTAAAGTCCATCAGCCAGTGGTATTCCGTATAGGCGGCGTAGAACTCCATCATGGTGAATTCCGGGTTGTGTCGGGGGCTGACGCCCTCATTGCGGAAATTCCGGTTGATTTCGAAGACACGCTCAAACCCGCCCACCACCAGCCGCTTCAGATACAGCTCGGGGGCAATGCGCAGATACATGTCCATGTCGAGCGCATTGTGGTGGGTGACGAACGGTTTGGCCGCCGCACCACCAGGAATAGGGTGCAGCATGGGGGTTTCAACTTCCAGAAAGCCGGCGTCTTGCATGAGGGTGCGCAGGTTGTTGATGGCCTGGCTGCGCCGCAGAAAGGTCTGTCGGGTGTCTTCGGAAACAATCAGGTCAACATAACGCTGCCGGTAGCGCAATTCCTGGTCGGCCAGTCCGTGGAATTTGTCTGGCAGGGGGCGCAACGCCTTGGACAGCATGCGGAGGCTGTCTGCCTGGACGGACAGCTCCCCCTTGTTCGTCTTGAACATCACGCCTTCCACACCCAGAATATCGCCAATATCCCATTGCTTGAAGGCTTCGTAGGCCGTTTCACCCAGTCGCCTCTTGTCGAGATAGATCTGAATGCGGCCGGTGCCGTCTTGCAGCGTGGCAAAGCTGGCACGCCCCATGACGCGTTTAAGCATCATGCGTCCGGCCACGGAGACCTTGATTTCCTGTTCGGCCAGCGCGTCCTTGGTGTGCTCATTCCAGTCATCATGAAGTTTTGCCGCCGTGTTGGCTGGCTGAAAATCATTGGGATAGGGCTGGCTGGTTTGCCGCAGCTCGGCCAGCTTGCCGCGCCGCTCGGCAATCAGGCGATTTTCATCGGTGTCAGCGGCAGGCGGGGTAGGGGAAGAAGACATGATCAGATCAGCTAGTGTGGTGACGGATGTCGTCCAGGATGGTCTGGCCGAAATCAGGGTGGAGGAGGGCATCAACAATATGCCGTGCAACTGTGGCGGGTACCGCCAGTTGCCCCTGCTCGTGCAGGTCCAGGAAGCGCTGCTTGCCGGGAAAGGCGTTTGCATCGGTTGCGCGAATGTCGGCCTGCATGGCGGTGTCAATGACGCCAGGTGCCATGGAAGCGGCTCGCAGGTCAGCATGTTCCTGGGCCAGCACACGGGTATACATGTCGACGGCAGCCTTGGTGCTGCAGTAAACGCCCCAGCCCGCTACCGGGCTGCGGCCGGCGCCAGACGAGATGTTGAGAATGCGCCGGTCCATCTGGCGCCCCCGGGTGGCTTGCAGCGTCTGCGCACAGAGCAGCATCAGGCTGGTCACATTCAGTGAAAACGCCTGTGCCAGGGTGCCGGCGCTGGTCAGGTCAGCGGTATTGGCTACCGGGGCCACGGTGCCGGCATTGTTGATCAACAGGCAGCGCTCGGTATCGGCCGGTATGCTGCTGGCCAGATCAAGGGCAGCCTGTTGGGCAGCGGCGGGGTCGGCCAGATCGGCCCTAAGCTGGCTGACGGCAACGCCCGTGGCGTCAGACCGTTCCTGCAGCAGGGGGTTGTCGTGGCGCGCCACCGTGGCCAGTGCGATGCCACGGTCAATGAGTTCACATGCCAGTGCCTCGCCAAGCCCGCGCGACGCACCGGTGACAAGTGCAAAAGTTTTCATGGATGGAATCAGATACCCTGTTTCAGGCTGGCATGGATGAAGGGGTCAAGATCGCCATCCAGCACGCGTTGTGTATTGGAGATTTCGATGTTGGTGCGCAGGTCCTTGATGCGGCTCTGGTCCAGCACATAAGAACGGATCTGATGCCCCCAGCCAACGTCGGTCTTGCTGTCTTCCAGCTTTTGCTGTTCAGCGATGCGCTCGCGCATTTCCAGTTCGTAGAGGCGCGATTTGAGCATGCTCATCGCTTCGGCACGGTTGCGATGCTGTGAACGGTCGCTTTGGCACTGCACCACGATGCCGGTGGGTTCGTGGGTGATGCGTACGGCCGAATCCGTCTTGTTGACGTGCTGGCCGCCGGCGCCACTGGCCCGGTAGGTATCAATCCGGAGGTCGGCCGGGTTGATGTCAACATCGAAGGAGTCATCGATTTCCGGATAGACGAAAACACTGGCAAACGATGTATGTCGCCCATGATTGGCATCGAAGGGGCTCTTGCGTACCAGCCGGTGGACGCCGGTTTCGGTTCGCAGCAGGCCAAAGGCATAGTCGCCTTCCACGCGCAGGGTAACCGACTTGATACCGGCCACGTCGCCATCGGAGATCTCGAGGATTTCCGTCTTGAAGCCCTTGTGTTCGGCGTAGCGAAGGTACTGGCGCAGCAAAATGGATGCCCAGTCCTGGGCTTCGGTACCGCCGGCTCCTGCCTGGATGTCGACGAAGCAGTCGAGTTCGTCAGCCGGATTGGAGAACATGCGCCGAAACTCCAGCTCTTCGAGCTGTTCGGTCAGGGTGGCGATGTCTTTTTCAATTTCGATCATGGCAGCCGTGTCGTTGTCGGCCTGTGCCATTTCGAAAAGTTCACTGGCGTCGGAAAAACCCGTGTACAGGGTATCCAGTGTTTCTACGACCGTTTCCAGCCGCTTTTTTTCGCGCCCCAGTTCTTGTGCACGTTCGGGATCATTCCAGACGTCAGGGTTCTCAAGCTCTGCATTGACGACATGCAGGCGGTCAGACTTGACGTCGTAGTCAAAGATACCTCCGTAGGCTGGCCTCGCGCTCCTGGTAGTCCGCAAGGTTACTGATGATCTGGTTTTGTTGCTCGATTTCCATGTGAATCCCTGAAAATAACGTTGAATCGCATCATTTTAACCTGCTGTTCCAAATCTGCGGCGCCAGCGTGGTACCCGGATGGTTTGTTGCTCCACCCGGGCCAGGGTGAATCACGTGCCAAGCACGTCAGGCAACCACAAGGACAGTTGCGGTACGTAGGTCACAATGACCAGATAGATGAGCAAGGCGGCCAGCCATGGGGTGGCGGCGCGGATTACCCCGCCAATGGACAGATTGGTAATACCCGCCGTGACAAACAGGTTGAGCCCGATGGGCGGTGTAATCATGCCGATTTCCAGGTTGACCACGATCAGGATGCCAAGGTGGACGGGATCAATGCCCAGTTGCATGGCAATCGGGAAGAGGATGGGCGCCAGAATGAGGATAATGCCGGTAGGCTCCATGAAGGCCCCGGCGATCAGCAGCAGAATATTGACGACAATCAGAAACTGCCAGGGAGCCATATCCATGGCCACAATCTGTTCCGCCAGCATTTGAGGGATACGCTCGGTGGTCAGCACGTGGGCAAACAGCAGGGCGTTCACGATGATGAACATCAGCATCACGGTGACGCGGCTGGCATCAATGAGGATATCAGGAACCTCTTTGAAGCCAATGTCGCGATACACGAATACGGCTACGATAAAGGCGTATACCGCGGCCACGGCGGCAGCTTCAGTGGGGGTGAACACGCCCCCGTAGATGCCGCCCAGAATGATGATGACCAGCAACAGGCCCCAGATGGAATCCCGGGCCGCACGCCACATTTCCCCCGCACTGGCGCGTGGCTGCCGTGGCATGTCCTTGATGCGTGCCACCACGTAGATGATGACCATGAGCAGCACGCCCAGCATGATGCCGGGTACAACCCCGGCCATGAACAGGCGGCCCACCGAGGTTTCCGTGGCCGCACCATAGACGACCAGGACAATGGAAGGCGGAATGAGTATGCCCAGCGTACCCGCATTGCACACGACGCCCGCTGCGAAGGATTCGCTGTAGCCGGCGCGGACCATGCCTGCAATGACAATGGAACCCACCGCCACGACGGTGGCAGGCGACGAACCCGAGACGGCAGCGAACAGCACGCAGGCCAGCACCGATGCAATGGCCAGACCGCCATGCAAATGGCCTACGGCGGCGTTGGCAAAGCGGATCATGCGGCGCGCCACGCCGCCGGTCGTCATGAAAGCGCCGGCCAGTACAAAGAAGGGGATGGCCATGAGCGTATAGTGCTCGGAGGTTTCGTACATCTTGAGCACCAGGGACGGCAGCGAATCGGATCCCAACAGCAAGATGGTCGTGAGTGAAGACAGCCCCAGGGCTACCGCTACCGGCATGCCCATGAACATGAGGATAAACAGCAGGATGAACAGGACAATGGTGGTCATGGGCGATCCGGTGAGTCGACGTCAGAAGGGTCAGCGCTGTATTTGAGCGCATCGGCGGCTTCGTCACCCAGCAGCTGGGCATCGTGGCCACGCAGCAAGGTAACCAGCACCTGGCCGAAACGCCAGGTCATCAGGGCAAAGCCCAATGGCAGAACCACCCGCGGTATCCATTGCTGGAAGGGCAGATCTTGCGCCAGAATGCCGATGAGGCGCATTTTCTCTACATAGATCCAGCCACCGTAGAAGACGATGACACCGTAGACAATGCACAGAAGTGTGGCGACGATGGTGACACCATGGCCAATACGGGTCGGCAATACCTTGACCAGTGCGTCGACGCCGATATGCGCGCCCGCCCGAATGCCGTAGGAGACTCCAAGAAAAATCAGGCCGCCAAAAATGTAGGTGGTGAGTTCAAATGCCCAGACAAAGCTGTAGTTGAACACGTAGCGGGCAACAACCTGGGCAAAGGTGACCAGGGTCATGGCGGCCAGGAGAAAGGCGATCAGCCATTCTTCCAGGCGACTGAACCACGATACTTTCATAAGGATACGGTCCGGAAAAACCGGGGCTGAAGCGCCCCGGGGAAATCAATGGTGTCTGACGATTATTCGTTGGAAGCGACAGCGGCCTCGATGAGGTCAGCGCCAATGTCGGATTCGAATTTTTTCCAGACAGGCGCCATGGCCTCGCGCCAGACGGCGATGTCATCAGGCGTGAGCTCGTGTACCTGAGCCTTGTCAGCGTCAATGATGCGCTGGCGATCGCGCTCGTTGAGCTCGGCGGCCATGGTGTTGGCGTGCTCGGTGGCTTGCTCCATGGCAGTGGACAGGGCATCACGGACATCGTCATCGAGCGCATCCCACCAGCCGGAGTTGGTCACGACCATGTAATCAATGACGCCGTGGTTGGTCTGGGCGATGGTCTTTTGCACTTCGTGGAATTTTTGCGAGTGCATGTTGGACCAGGTGTTCTCCTGACCGTCGACTACACCGGTCTGCAGGGCTTGATAGACCTCGCTGAAGGCCAGCTTTTGCGGATTGGCGTTGAGTTCTCTGAATTGGCTCTCGAGCACGTCGGAGGCCTGGACACGGAATTTGAGGCCCTGGATGTCTTCGGGGCGTTCGAGCTTGTCCTTGTTGGTGGACAGTTGCTTCATGCCGTTGTGCCAGTAAGCCAGGCCCTGAATGCCGCGGTCTGTCATGCTGTTG
Source organism: Burkholderiaceae bacterium (assembly GCA_035301405.1). Lineage (GTDB taxonomy): Bacteria > Pseudomonadota > Gammaproteobacteria > Burkholderiales > Burkholderiaceae_B > JAJYRX01. Next base: position 796 of record DATGUI010000052.1, on the reverse strand, counting down.
AGCAGTTCAATGCCAGCATCGCTGTGCTGGAATCGATCAACGGCGTCCATGTCGTCAAACAGGAAAGGCAGATCAAACAGCTGGACGGACTTGGTATAGCGGTCAAACTTTGACAGCGACGGCGCGATGACGTGGACGTCACCCAGCAACAGGGCTTCCATCTCTTTGGCATCGCCAAACAACTGGGAGTTGGGGAAGACCTGGACATCAACCTTGTCGCCAAGGAGTTCTTCAGCGACTTCCTTGAACTTGAGGGCACCCTGGCCCTTTGGCGTGGACTCGGCCACACATGGCTGAACTTGACGACGACGGGCTTCTGCGCCACTGCCTGAGCGGAGAATGCCAGCGCCAGCGCACTGCCCAGAACGGTGAATAGACGGGATGGTGCAAGTTTCATTGGAGACTCCAGGATTAATATGGATAATAAAATGGTTTTGCAAACGTCTGTATCATTGACACCACTACAGACCTTAACCTGCGAATCGGCGGGGACGATATTGGGGTTTTTGCCGGTAAGTACAATCAATCAGTCACATGCCACCAGCAATTTATCATGCGATGTCCAGGTTGTGGTCCGCCCATGCAGACCATAAGCACAGAGGGGTTAGAGCCGTTCTGATCATGGTCGTGTCGGGGGTTTTCCTGGCCGCGCCCGTCAGGGCACAGGTCACGGCCCAGCCACATGATGCAGCAGCGACGCCTGATGTACACCCGCCCGCTGCGGGTCTGGAAGTCAGGCTGCCACGATCTGCTGATCAGCCCGATCAGAAGGCCGCAACCATTGAGCTGGCGCCTG
>DATGUI010000051.1:0-4332 GCA_035301405.1 Burkholderiaceae bacterium | reverse complement strand
CGCCTCACCCATTGCCGACCCAGCATGCACCCAACGCACCCGACACACAAAGCGTGGGTCTGACATCCGGGCGGCAGCTGGTCAGGCTGTTGCTGAGCCGTGACTTCGGCACGCTGGTCTTTGCCGTCATCATGCCGTTTTCCGTGGTTCAGGTTGGCTTGCTGACCTTTGCGTTGCCGCTTTACATGGAGGCCGAGGGGGCAAAGGCTGCCAGTGTGGGGCGTGTACTCATGATCTACGGCTTGTGCATGATCTATCTCGGACCAATCATGGGGCGGCTGGCGGACCGGAGCCCACATAAAAAATACTGGATTGTGGTGGCGGGTCTGGTGGGCAGCGCCGGTCTGATGTCCCTGACGTTGCTGGACGGCATGCCGGGCGCCATCGTCGCTGTCACTTTGCTGGCGCTGGCCGGTTGTCTGGGGGGTGGCGCACAAACCGCTTACATGCTGGCCATGAGTCGGGTTCAGCAGTACGGCGCCGTGGGTGCCACCAGCGTCATGCGGGCCATTGACAAGGTGGGCCAGATGCTTGGTCCCCTGCTGGTTGCCAGCCTGTTTGCCTGGACCGGCATGTTGCCCGGTCTGGTCCTTGCTGGCGGGTTCTATCTGATGGCCACACTATGGTTTCTGATCTTTGCCCCTCGCAGTGCGGATCAGGACGCATCAATCGTCAATCGAAGATTGTTATAGCCGTCGGCGTGGTGGTAGGCCATGTCGTGCAAATAGTGACGCATGAGGCGCAGGCCGTGGCCGCCTGGCATGGCATCGTCCAGGCGGGTGGCGGGTTCGTCGGGCACGCGTCGGGTCGGATCGAAAGGCATGCCGTTGTCCTGGATGTCGAGATGGATATGCGCAGAGGCCACGACCACCCGGAGTTGTATCAAGGCTTCCGCGGGCGGATGCGGCCCGAACCCATGCCGCACGATGTTGTTCAGGGCTTCGTCCATGACCAGCTGCAGGGTGAGTCGCAATGGTCTGGTCCAGCTGTGTTGGTCCGCGAGCTGCTCCAGCCAGTGGTGTGCCTGCGACAAGGCCTGCTGGTCGGGATACAGGGTGAGTTGGCTGGGCGTGGGCATGGATGGATTCCGGGGCAGGTCAGTGATCGAAATGCAGATTCAGCCAGCTGGTGTCGTCCGGGTTGACCCCCGTCGTGGTCTTGTCGGCCAGCTGATTGAGCATGCCATGTGAGGCATTGGCGAGGGCCTGGTCCAGCGCCTTGAGATAGGCGTCGTCATCCAGATCAAGAAGGTCGGCCGGCATGGGCTGGGCATGGGCGGGCCGGCTGAGGGGTGCGCCCTGGTGGACAATGGAAATATCGAAGTTGTGCTCGTCAAAACTGCCTTCGATGGCCAGGGGCTTGCGGTTGTCCGTGGCCAGCAACGCCTCGATGGCTTCCAGCGCGGCCGAGGCCGCCCGGGCAATGACATCGCGTCGGGCATTCCAGTGTGCGCCCTGGCTTTCCACAAAATTGATCACCTGCTCGGACAGGGGGATATCGTTTTCGGGATCCAGCTTGCGGCTCACGCGTTGCGCGCTGCCCAGCCGAAACAGCAGGTTGAGCAGGATCGCGGTAATGCCGCCCATGACAATGCCGTTGCTGACCATGAATTCCAGGCTTTCGGGTACCGTTTCAGCCAGCTCGGGCATGAACATGATGCCCATGCCGACAATGAAGGCCAGCCCGACCATGAAGATGCCCCGTGCATCCAGGGCACGAGAAGTAATGAGTTCGAGTCCGGAGACGATGAGGTAGGCAGCAGCGTATACGCCAATGGCGCCAATGACAGGTGTTGGAACCAGTGTGAGCGCAACGGCCACCTTGGGCAGCAGCGCACAGACGGCCAACAGGAGGGCGGCGACAATGCCGATGCTGCGCGACGTGCTGCGGCTGATATGGCAAAGTGCAACGTTGGCGGATGAGGTGGATGTGGGTTGGGCACCCAGGAAAGTGGTGGACAGGATGGCCAGGGCGTCGGATCGCATGCCGCCGGATACGAGCTTCATGTTGGGCCGACGCCAGTCTGCATCGCTCATCTTGTGCATGAGGACCACGCTGCCGAAGGTGTCGAGCTGGGAAAGCAGGGCCAGGATGCCGACCGCAATGAGCACGCCGGCATCCACCGCAGGAATATCAGCCACGATATGTGGCAGGCTGAACAGCGGGGTGTGAGCAAGCGATTCTGCACCCGAAATTTCATTGAAGACAGCAGACAGGACAAGCCCGGTGACCAGCCCGGCCAGCAGCGCAAACAGCTTGCCGTAATGGGAGCCCCAGACCGACAGGCCGATGATGACGCCCAAGGTGCTGAGCCCGATGATGACATGCGTGGAGACAATGTGTGCCTGGGTGGCCAAGCCGCTGACATGCTCTATGCTGGGTGTGATCAGCGAGATGCCGGCCAGACAGATGACTACGCCAGCGACCGCAGGTGTCAGGACGGTGCGCAACAGGGGCACTACATTGGCCGCCAGAAGTGCGACGACGCCGTGTACCAGGCCGACCAGCACCATGCCTCCGATACCGTACTGGGCCACCACCATCCCGGCTGTGGAGATGATGAGCGGGCTGGGAATGTGCACCAGCACGCTGCCCGACCCGACGCCCCCGCCCCAGGCTTGCAGAAACGTCCCGACCGCCATGGCGAGGATGCTTGCCGTCACCATTTGCCGGGTGGCGGTGGGATCCAGCCCACCAATTTGTGCGATGGCCAGGGCATAGGCCACAAAGGCGAGCGCCGTGACCACATGCTGAGCCGTGAGGATGGCCAGGGCACTGGGTGGCGGGACCTCATTGACACTGTAGACAAGGTTGGGCGGTCGCCTGAACGTCGGGATGGAGGGGAGCTTGAAGGAAAAAGGGGAGGCCATGTTGCCAGTTTCTTCTTGATTGCACAGATGCGTCATGATAGGATTTTTCAACCCGTCTTGCATCCATGTTTCGGCCCGATTTGTGTGTGACGGGTGTCATTCGCTATGATGCCACGGGTTGTTTGAAGAACGAGTCTTGCGCACATGATATTTTCAACAGACAAGAAGGATGACGCACTGATTGCCGTGGTGGCCGGGCAGGTAAACAGTGCCAATGCGGCCGACCTTGAAAGCCAGATGCTGGCCTGCGTTGCAGGTGGCGAGTATCAGTGGGTGGTAGACCTGGGTCGTCTGGATTACATTTCCAGTGCCGGGTTGCGGGTCATTCTGATGCTGGCCAAGCGCCTGCGCGAACAAGATGGCGGCCTGGTCCTGTGCAACCTGCAATCCCATGTGCACGAGGTCTTTGAAGTCAGTGGCTTCCTGACCATCCTTCAGGTCACTGATGACCGCGCCCAGGCCCTGCAGCAACTACAGCAGTAGCGTCAGCCAGATCACCACGGGTACGGTTACCACAGAAAACAGATTCCCCACCAGCACGACGTTGGCCATCAGGGCCGGCTGGGCCCGATATTGCTCGCAAAGCAGATAATTGAGAACGGCTGGCGGCAGCAGGCCCGACAGAATGATCATGCGTGCCCAGTCGGTGGTCAGGGGCAGCCACCACAGGATCAATGGCAGGCTCAATGCACCGGTCAGCAGGTACATGGCGTTGATCTTCAATGCCAGACCCACTTGCGTGATCTTTCCCTGCGACAGCCTGACCCCCAGGCTGAACAGCATGAGCGGAATGGTCACCTGGCCGGCCATCTCGACAGTGATGTTGATGAAGTCGGGTATCTGTACATCGAGTGAGGTCAGGCTCAGACCCAGGATGGAGGCCCAGAGATTGGGGCTGCGTATCCACAGCCACCGGTTTGATCGCCCCGAGATCAGGAACAGGCCCAGCGAGAAGTGCAGGGAATTCGACAGCACGAACAGCAGGACGATGTCACCAAGAAGTTCGCGTCCGTAGGCGAGCATCATCAGGGGGATGCCCACATTGCCGGTGTTGCGAAACATGCCCGACAGCAGATACGGCGGTTGGTCGACACCGGCCGGGCGATAGGCCAGCAGAAGCAGGCCCGGCAGCAACACCACCAGTACGCCGCCCAGCACCAGCGCCCAGGCGTCTCCAAGATTGACCGGGTACATGGTCAGGGAAGAAAAGATCAGGGCCGGGCAAAACAGGTTGATGTTGACCCGATTGATGAATTCCATGTCGGGTGCCGATGCTTCGCGCCGCCCGTATGCATGACCCATGGCGGTGATCGCCAGCACCGGCAAGACAATGTTGAGAAGAATGGAAAACATATAAATAGTTTAGGAGTGAAGAATTTCTTGATTCGTATTAAGGTTGGTTGGTGTTTCCACTCGTATCATGGACCTGTCGCTTTAGACATAAACGTTCCCATAAGGAAGC
>DATGUI010000050.1:0-6462 GCA_035301405.1 Burkholderiaceae bacterium | reverse complement strand
CACGGATGCCGACGTGTCGATCAAGGCACCCGAATATGCCACGCGAGGCAGTAACGTTGAAGTCTCCTGGTCCGACTCCATCAACCCGATGGACCTGATCGTCATCGTGCCGGCTGATACCAAAGAAGGTGAATACAAGGGCGGGAACCAAGCCTTCCGGGTACGCAGCAAATCCAGCAACACACTGCGCGCACCGGATGCAACCGGCCTGTATGAAATCCGCTACCTGCTGGATCAGGGCAAGAAAACCCTGGCCAGCCAACCCATTGAGGTCACCGACACGGAAGTCACGCTCACACTGAGTGACAGCATTATCCGGGCAGGCGATACGCTGGATGTCTCATGGTCAGAAGCCGTCAACAACATGGACCTTATCGTCATCGTTCCCATGGGTACGGCTGAAAACAAGTATTCGGGTGGCTCACAGTCCTTCCGGGTGCGCAACAAGACCAGCAACAGCCTCAAGACGCCAGAGCAGACTGGCCTGTACGAAGTCCGCTATCTTCTGGATCAGGGCAAGGTCATGATGGCCAGCGAAACCGTAGAAGTCGTTGACGCTGATGCTCCCCTTGACGACGGCGCCGGACTCAAGGCTCCCGAACAGGCTTCACCCGGGGAAACCATCAATGTCAGCTGGACGCGCAACGCCGAAGGCGATGAGCGCATCGCACTGGCTGAAGCCGAGCAACCTGATTTCAGCTGGATCAGCGCTGATAAGGTCGAAGACGGCCAAAGCCTGGAACTGACCCTGCCTGACGAAGCCGCCACCTATGAGATCCGTTATCTTGACATCAGCAACCGCGAGGTGCTGGGGCGGACCATCATCAAAGTTGAGTAGGCGGCTGATCCGCGTCTGGTTCTCCAATCCCGAGTGTGGTGGACCCCTGCCCCGCCACACGAACCTGCACCGGCGTAAGGTTGAAATATGACCGTATGACCCGATTCAGATGGGATTGATCCGAGAAACCACAGGCAGCGGCAATCTGCTTGATGCTCCGATCAGTGGTAACCAGCAGGCGCTTCGCCTTGCGGACGCGGCGCTCGATGATATAAGCGTAAGGCGGCATGCCGATCACTTCACGGAACTGCCGGGTAAACGTCCAGATACCCATTTGGGCGACATCTGCCAGGGTTTCTACCGAGAGGGCCTCGTGCAAATGGGCCTCAATGTAATCCTTGACCAGCTGCAGCCGCACACCGGAGAGCCCCTGGGATTTTTCAATTTCCCGGTAGTGGACGGTGGCATAATTGCGTAGCAGATGCACTGCCAGCTGCACGCCAAGTGCCTCGGCGTACATGCTGCCGCCAATACCGGGAGCGGTTGACTCCGCGGTAATAGAGTCGATGATGTTGAGCAGAAGCGCATCGCGCACCCGCAGGGCATCGTGCAGACTGATATCCGCGATGGCCTTGTCCGTCATGTCTTCAGCCACGCGGCGCATCAGGCCCATATTCAGGTACACATGCGAGACATCGATGTTTTCCGTCCAGTGCCAATGCGAGGGCTCGTGCATGGTCAGCAATGAAACATCGCCCACCTCGCAAACGGAGCGCGTCCACCGGCCATCGACACGGCGGTCCATCTTGGTGTCGCCGACGCCATAACGCACCAGCATGAAGTGATCCAGCGGAGGGATGGGCACGTCAAGCCCGGTATAGCGGTAGGTTCGCTGGCCCACGCCCTGCCAGCCAAGCTCATCGCTGGCAGCAAGGATGTCACCCGGGACCCAGGTGGGCAACTCTTCGGGGGTGATGATTTTCGTCATTTTCAGGCTCCCGAAACATGTTGATGTTTGAGGATGCACTGTTGCCGCCGCTGGCGCTACCGTCGATCCGAATACTGCACACCGGGACAATACCGCCATGCGTGGCATCAGCTAGTGAAATCAACCACTCTCAAGCAACTCCTTCAGGTTGGCATTGACCTGGTCCATGAAGCCCGCATCGGTACCAAACAGGCCAAGATGCCCATCAATGCTCTGAATGGGCCTGAACTCGCTATCCGGAATCAGCTTCTGCTCGGCCTCGCAATCTTGCGGCGGAAAGAACATGTCGTGGCTGACTGGCATGACAAACACCTTTGCCGTGATGCGCCCCAGCGCCTGTGCCAGGTCCCCATTGGTGTGGCGAGTGACATCGGCGTGCTGCCATTTCCAGCCCATGGTCAGCAGGCAGTTCGGATCCATGGGGGCAAAGTAAGGCACCATGAATTCAGCCAGGAAATGATCCATGTTGTTGAACCCGAGCTCCTTGTGGCGGTTCAGGCGGAAGAAGTCCGTGCTCCAGCCCATGACCGTCCACATCTCGGCGTGGCGCCGCAAGCCATCGGCCACCTCTGCGGGCGACTGATAATTGCCGTTGTTGAAGCCCGGGTCGGTGGTAATGGCTTCCATCAAGGTCTTGGCAAAGACAAAATCGTGCTCGGTATTGGAAGCGGTGCCGGCAATGGGGGCCGCCCGCCTGACCATATCCGGATAACGCACACACCATTCGTAGGTCTGCTGGGCGCCCATGGAGCCCCCCACAACCAGGGCCAGTGAATCAATGCCAAAGTGCTGGACAAGCAGTTGATGCTGGGCACGAACATCGTCACCGATACGCACGCGCGGAAAACCGGCCCGCATGCCTTCGTGTGGTGAGGTTGACAGCCCGTTGCCAATCTGATTGACCACAATGATGAAATACCGGCCCGGGTCCAGTGCCTTGTCAGAACCGATGTAGACATCGTTCATGACCTGACTGGTACCGGAATACCAGGTGGTCACCAGGATAGCGTTGTCCCTGGCTTCGTTCAGCGTGCCGTGCGTGGCAACGGCAAGCTCGCAATTGTCAATGACACCGCCCTCTTCAAGCTCGAAGCGGCCGATGCTGATCCGTTCGTACTGCCCGTGAATCTCGGCGTTGTAAAACGCGTGAGTCATGATTGTCTCCTTGCATTCTCGTTATTGTCAGGCCAGGTTGAAGCCGGGGTAGCCTTGCTCTCTTATATCATCACACTGCTTGCGGTAATTGCCTACCCCGCCAATATACGACAGCAGGCGTCTGGGCTTGCCTTCAACGTTTCCGCCCATGTACCAGGAATTGGTTTGTGGAACCAGGGTTGCATTGGCCACTTCGTCGTGGTGCTCGGTCCAGGCATCCTGGGTTTCCTGCGTAGCCTCAATTTCTGTCTTGTTTTGCTCGCGCATGTGAACCATGCAGTCCGTGATCCAGTCTACCTGCTGTTGCAGGCAGGTGGGCATGTTGCACAGTGCCGCCGCAGGCGCCAGCGGCGCACCGGTCATGAACAGGTTGGGATACCCGTGTACCTTCAGGCCCATGGCAGTACGGATGTCCTCTGCCCAGTCGGCCTTGAGCGAACGGCCATCTCGCCCACGGATATCAATGCGGGTCAGCGAACCCGTGGCCGCATCAAAGCCCGTGGCCATGATGATGATGTCAAGCTTGTGGATGGTGCCGTCTTCCAGCTGTATGCCCTCGGGGACGATACGGGCAATGGGATTGTCCTTGACGCTGACCAGTTCCACATCATCACGCAGATACGCCTCCAGATAATTGGTTTCCAGCGGCACGCGATAAGTCCCAAACCCGTACTCCGTGGGAATCAGCAAATCACAGAGGCGCTGGTCGTAATTCAGACGCTTGCGCATTTTCTCGCGAACAAACTCCGAGATTTCCTCGCTGACTTCCGGATCCGTAAACAGCTCCGCAAAGGAGCCTATCCACAATCGCAGGGAGCCGTCGGCCCATATTTCTTCCAGCGCCTCCAGGCGCGCTTCAGGTGTCATGTCTTGCCAGGCCCCGACAAATTCATACTCGAAACCGCTGAATGTATGAGGCAGCTTGCTGATCAGCTCCTTGTAGCGGGACTTGTAGTGTGCGATGTCCTCATCGGTGTACTTGGGATTGCGCATGGGAATCATGTACTGCGGCGTGCGAATGAACACCTGCAGCAGGTCGGGCTTGCCCGCTATGGTCTGAATCACCTGGATGCCGGTGGCCCCGTTGCCAATGACACCCACCCGCTTGCCCTTGTACTCGACCGGATCCTTGGGCCAGCGTCCGGTATGAATGAGCTGCCCCTTGAATGAGCGCTGGCCTTCAAACTTGTCTGTCAGCGGCGCAGAGAGCATGCCGGTGCAGGCAATGAAGAACTGCGACTCGAAGGTTTCTCCGGTATTGGTCTTGATGACCCAGCGCTTTCTGTCCTCGTCGTAATGGGCCTGGTCAATGCGGGTGTTGAACTGGATGTCCTTGCGAAGGTTGAGCCGGTCTGCCACAAAATGCAGCCATTGCTCTACCTCTTCCTGCCCGGGATAGCGTTCGCTCCAGCTCCACTCCTTGTACAGCGCTTCGGAGAAGAAGTACTGGTAGATGTAGGCCTCGGAATCAAAGCGCGCGCCAGGATAACGATTCCAGTACCAGGTGCCGCCCACATCGGATCCGGTTTCAAATGCGCGAACGGTAAAACCCTCTTCGCGCAAGCGATGAACCTGATAAAGGCCGGACACACCCGCGCCGACGACAATGGCGTCGTACGACGCCACACTTGTGTTCCTGGTACCGTTGAACGTTGCTTGTGTAGCCGTGTTCATTGAATGTCTCCCTGTATTTTGATGATCTGTCTGTTTGACGATCTTGTTGATCATGACATCAATACACCCTTGGAAGTTGTTTTATGCTTGATGTATATGCCATGACTCGATTCTAGGGAGGGACGGAACCTCAGTCTTGAATAATCCTGCCGTTTTCTTGAAGAATCAGGGGGATGAGGACTGCAATTTCAGTATCACATGCCGGCAAGCGGGCCAGATTTCGCTTCGGCATCGGGACAGACATGTCAAACTGGCATAATCGTCTCGTCGGCACAAAACCGCTGCAGGCATGTCCAATCCATCATGAACCCACCAAGCCCCTACGATTTGCCTCCGCTGACCATGGCAGCCATCTTTCTTGACATGGATGGCACCCTGGCGCCCATTGCACGGCGGCCAGTCGATGTCCGCGTTGCGAATGACATGCTGATGCTGCTGGACTTGCTGCACACCCGGACAGAGGGTGCCATTGCCATTCTGACCGGCCGCCCGGCCTGGCAGATTGATGACCTGCTTGCCCCCCGCCTGTATGCCCTGGCAGCCGAACACGGAGCTGGCGTACGTATGGCCGATGGCAAGACTCTCACTACGGCCGCCAGGCACCTGGATGTCGCGCTTCTGGAACGCACTGTCCGACACGCCCTGCAATCCATTGACGACATATACATTGAGCGCAAGGATCACGGCATTGCCGTCCATTATCGGCAGGCGCCCCGGCAAGGCGGGTTGATAGCGGAACAGACCACTCGCATTGCAGCAAACACGGAAGGTGTGGAGGTCCTGAACGGCAAAATGGTGATTGAACTCAAGGCAGTGGGCGTCAACAAGGGGCTTGCCTTGAACACCCTGATGGCGCACCCGCCCTTTGCCGGGCGCACCCCCGTTGTGTTTGGGGATGACACCACGGACGAGGCAGCATTTGCCCAGGCCAATGCAGAGGCTGGAATGAGTGTCAGGATTGGTGGGGGGCCGATTGGTGGGATGCCCTCCTGTGCGCAATTTTCTCTCGCCAACCAGCAAGCGTTGGCTCCCTTTTTGCAGGCATGGCTGTCAACAAATACTAAATAACACAGGGTGAAATTTGTCCAGTCTGGTGATGCTCAGACCAGTACTGCCCGCAAATCCCGCAAAAACCGGTCTTTCCAGGCAAGCAGGTCATTTTTGCGCAGCATGCTCAGCATGGCCTGATGGCGAACTTGTCGCTCTGCCCGGCTCATGTCACATGCCTGGCTGATTGCCCGAGCGATGGCAATCGTATCGTAAGGGTTGATAATCAGCGCGCCCACAGCCAGCTCCTGTGCCGCCCCGGCAAACTCTGACAAGATCAACACACCCGGATCGGTCTCGTCTTGCGCCATGACATATTCTTTCGCCACCAGATTCATACCGTCTCGCAACGATGTCACCAGCCCCACGTGGGACGCACGCAGCAGCCCCAGCAACGTACCGTGATCAAAACTGCGATTCATATAGTTGATGGGTATCCATTCCGGGGTGCCCCAGCGCCCATTGATTTGCCCCACCAGCCCCTCGACTGTGGCACGGATCTCCTGGTAGCCCAGTACATCCACGCGCGACAGTGGTGATATCTGCTGCAGCACAACCTCGCCGCGCCATGCCGGACTCTGTTCCAGAAAGGTGTCGTACCCCTGCAGGCGTTCTTTCAGGCCTTTTGTGTAATCCAGCCTGTCCACGCTGACAAGCCTCTTGCACGGGGGCGAAGCCGGGCGATGATTTGCCCTTGAATCGGGTAGTTGATTGCGTCTCGCCTGGCTAAGCGTCCAATCGCAGTCTATCCCGATTGGGTAAGCACCCATCCTGGGACAGCCACGGGGTCCGAGTATGCTTCCTTCAGCACGGCTGCTGT
>DATGUI010000049.1:0-7180 GCA_035301405.1 Burkholderiaceae bacterium | reverse complement strand
GACTGTTCTCTAAAGCAGGCCGGATAGACAATGATTTACAGTAACGGGCGCCGTTCCCATAACATTTACATTCTGTATTTCGCTTTTCATGTTTGTCATTCATGGGTGTGCTCGTCATGATACCGTTTTCAACAAGCCTGTCTGATATCCATTCACTTTATGACAGGATTGAAAAAGGAGTATCCCATGAAGAAACTACTCAGTGCTACCCTTTGCTCATTATCATTTGCTCTGGCACCTCAGGTATTTGCTCAATCGGCAGGAACCGCTCCCGGAGCCAATACTGCTCAATCCGGTGACGCGACTGCTGATCCCAACAGCCCGGCAATTGACAACAAGGAAACGGTTCGTGGCATCAGTGTCAAAGATGACGTCATGGGCAAAACCGTCAGGAATGAAGATGATGACAAGGTAGGCGACATCCGGGATGTCGTCATGGATGATGACCATCAGGCAACCCATTATGTCATTGGCGCCGGTGGCTTCCTGGGCATGGGCGAGCATAACGTTGCCATATCTATCGACGAGGTTCAGCGTGACGATGACCACTTCATCTTGCGCGGCTATACCAAGGACGAGTTGAAAGATCTCCCTGGCGTTGAAGTCTCTGAATAACATTTGTCATGGGTGTCAGTCGGCAATGGTTATTTATATAGCCTGCCGGCTGCAACCCATACCGCGGAGGTTATCATGGCAGTTTGTGACGCATGCGGAAATGATTACGACAAATCGTTCACGCTGACAAAAGGCGGTAAAACCTGGACTTTTGACAGCTTTGAATGCGCCATTCATGTCGCAGCACCCCATTGCGCGCGTTGCGACATTCCCATTATTGGCCATGGTGTTGAACAAAACGGCACCATGTACTGTTGCGCACATTGTGCAAAACACGAAGGTATTACAGAACTCAAAGACCGCGCCGACTGATTTGGAATCAGCAAACACCACCAAAAACAAATAGGCTGTAATCCGGCTGAGGGCCTGGCAAGAACAAGGCCCCGGCCCCCTTCCTCTGGTCCCGCACTTTTTCCTTAATCTGCTCGCTGCCGGCACCTTGGTGTTCGGCATGTCTGGGCCACACTACACCAACAAAAAAATCACGCTGGCCGCTGACCCCCACAGCATGCAGGTCGGTTACGAGCGCGTCGCCCTGATTGCCAGGCAAGGCGCGGCACGCATTACCATCGACAACGACATCCACTTCCAGACGGCACGATAGACAGTCGGACGCTGCCCGCCCAGAATTTTGTGGTTGAGGTGAAACCGGCAATGGGACGCCCGCAGACAGACCGAGGTCTGGTTGGCCATCAGTGCCGGCCTGCTGCTGTTCCAAGTATTGCGTGGGTGTGAATCTGCTGAAGTTTCCGTATAAAAATACGCGATTCCGGCCCATGCTGCGGCGGTGGCTTTAATAGTATTATAAAGAACCTGTATTTTCAGGATGACCGATTCAAAATAATTACCAAGGAGGGTGTCATGAGGAGCACATTCAACAAATTCGGCGTGGCAGCATTAGCTTCCGCACTCGTATTCTGGTCAGCGCCGGCTGCATCACAAGTCAAGGTAGGCGTCATCAACAGCCTGTCAGGCACGTTTGCCGAATTTGGAAAACGTTATCAGACTGGCATTGAGGTCGCACTCGAAGAAATCAACAATAATGGCGGTGTCAATGGAGAAAGGATAGAAATCATCACCGAGGACGATGCCTCACAGGCGCAAAGTGCCCTTGCCGCACTGGAAAACATGAAAAACCAGGGGGTGGCGCTCATTATTGGCACCTACGCCTCATCCATGACCGGTCCCCTTGCACAGCTGGCCACCCGTCAGAAGATGCCCCTCATCGTATTGGGCAGCGCAGACGACAGCATCACCAAACCAGGCTCGCCATGGGTCTTTCGTGCCAAACACAACTCCACCATCGTGGCCCAAACCTATTTTGATTTCTTTGATCACCTCCGCGACCAGGATGACAGCGTAAACAAGGTAGCCATCTTGTATGCCAACAGCGCGTGGCCCGCGTCCCTGGCTGAAATCGGCACAAGCATAGCCAAGGAACGCGGCTACGAAATTGTCGCCAGCGAAGCGTACAACGAAGGCACCACAGACTTCCGCCCGATTCTCAACGGCTTCCGCTCCAAGGCGCCCGACATTCTGTACTTTTGCTCGTACGCGGCCGATGGCGTAGCCATTACGCGCCAACTGCGTGAAGTCGGTCTGAACGCCAAGGCATTCGCCCTGGATACCTCATCATCGCTTCCCAGCTTCATCGATCAGCTTGGTGAGCCCGCAGACTACATCGTATCGGCTGTGACCTGGGCCAAGGATGGACAGTACGAAGGCGGCGCCGATCTGGCCAAACGCCTTGGTGAGAAAGCCGGGGGCGAGCCCTCCTTCTACGAGGCCGAAGGCTATATGGAAATGCGAGTGGCCGCTGACGCCCTGGCGCGTGCCAAGTCACTCGACCCTGAAGATGTCCGCATTGCGCTGACCGAGACGGACCTGCAAACCCCGGCGGGTGACGTGATGTTTGAAAACGAGGACGGCTTTCAGAACCAGAACCCGATTCGTGATGTCATCATCCAGATCCAGGATGGCGAGCATGTCACCGTCTTCCCGGAGGACCTGGCTGCTTCTGAACCGCGCTTCCCCATCCCTGCCTGGGACGAACGATAATTCCTGAAACGGTTTCACGGCCTGGCATCGGCGCCTCCACAGATCGATGCCAGACACCCGACTGAAGCGGCGGCCTGAATGATTGACCTGATCTCACTACTCCAGAACCTGTCCAATGGCCTCTTGATTGGACTGGTCTATGCGCTGATTGGCATCGGACTCACACTGATTTTCAGCGTCATGAGCACAATCAATTTTGCACACGGAGACTTCGTGGTCCTGGGCATGTATATTGCCGTACTGCTCAGTGCCGCCCTGGGGTGGGATCCCTACGCCAGCCTGCTTGTGGCCATACCGTTCGGGTTTATTCTGGGCGTGTTCATTCAGCGCACCATCTTGCAGCGCGTCATCAATCAGTCCCAGGAAACCAGCATGCTGGTCACGCTGGGGATATCGCTGATCATTGGCAACATCTTGCTGCTCACAGTCGGCAGCGAGCCCAAGTCGGTCTACACATCCTATGCGTCGGACACCCTCAGGTTTGGTGGCGTTCATGTCTCCATGGTGCTGCTGTTTGCAGGCATCGCTACCGCCATCATCGCCATTGCACTGTATCTGCTCCTGAACAAGACCGAACCGGGCCGCGCCATCCGGGCCACGGCGGACAACCGCCTGGGCGCCGAGCTTATCGGCATCGACACCAAACGCATCCAGGCAACCGTCATGGGTATTGGCTGCCTGCTCGCTATCGCTGCCGGAGTCACCCTCATTCCGTTGCTGTACGCCACACCGACAGTCACGGGTCCGTTGTTCACACTGAAAGCCTTCGTCGTGGTCGTACTGGGAGGCCTGGGCAATGTACGGGCAACCGTTGCCGGCGGGCTGTTGCTGGGCGTAGTGGAAGTCATGGGCGCGGCGTATTTGTCATCCGCCTATCGCGAAGCCTATGGGCTGTTCGTATTTTTGCTGGTATTACTGCTGCGGCCCCAGGGCCTGTTCGGCAAAACGGTAACGCGCGTATGAAAAAGCATTTGTTCATCTGGGCTGTGCTGCTGATCGCTGCCGCCATTTATCCCGTGGTGTCGCCAACAGTCCTGGCTGTGCCAATCATCATCCTGCTGTTTGTCGGGTGGTCGACATCGTGGGACATCCTTGGTGGCTGGGCGGGGCAAGTCAGTCTGGGCCATGTCGCCTTTGTGGGTCTGGGCGCCTATTTTGTCGCCATTGGCACACAAAAATACGGCCTGACTCCATGGTTTTCCATTTCCCTGGCCATGCTCTGCGCCCTCATTCTGTCCTACGTCTGGGGCCGGCTGACATTTCGCTTGCAAGGTGTCTACTTTGCCATGTCGACCATCGCCATCGCAGAGATGATCCGGCTGATTGCGATCAAGGAATCCTGGCTTAGCGGAGGCGCAACCGGCGTCTTCATTGTCATGCTTCCCGAGCCCTTTGGCATTGACTTCTTCGACAAGCATACCCAGTTTTATCTGGCGCTGTCCTTTGCAGCTGTTGTCCTGCTGCTCATGATCCTCATTTCCAACAGCCGCTTTGGCTACCAGTTACGTGCTATTCGCGAGGATGAGCAATCGGCCATGGCGGCCGGGATCAACCCTGTCCGGATCAAGCTCAAGGCATTCATGTTGTCGGCATGCCTGACCACATTTGGCGGTGGTGTCTATGGAATCTACCTATCCTTCATGGAACCGGATGTCACGTTCAATCTGCTGTTTTCCATACAGATTGCTGTCATTGCCATCGTTGGAGGGCGTGGCACGATATGGGGCCCGGCCACCGGTGCGCTGATCCTGATCAGCGCATCCGAAATATTTCGCACCACTTTTGCGCAGGCCAACATGCTTGTCTATGGCATCTTGATCCTGGCTGTCATGCTGTTTTTCCCGCGGGGCATGCTGGGCGAACTCATTTACCACCGCATCAGGAAGTCTTATGCACGTAGCACTCAGAGCTGAAGGCATCACCGTGCAGTTCGGTGGGGTCATCGCCGTCAATGACGTCTCGTTCAGCCTTCCTGCGCAAAGCATACTGGGCCTGATTGGCCCCAACGGAGCAGGCAAGACCACACTGTTCAACGCGGCAACCGGCTTTGTTCCACTGGGTGCCGGCAAGGTGTTTCTTGGCGATCAGGACATCACCCATGTTCCCCCTTATGCCCGCACACGGCTGGGCATGGGGCGAACCTTCCAGATAGAGCGGCCTTTCGAAGAGCTGACCGTGCTGGAGAACGTCCTGATTCCAGCCTTTCTGCATCATTCACGCCGCAAGGATGCCGAAGCACTGGCCATGCAGGCGCTGGCAACGGTGGGCATGGATGATCGCGCCCGGCAACCGGCGTCCGACCTGAACCTGGCACGCTTGCGACGCCTGGAGCTGGCCAAGGCGCTGGCGGTCAAGCCGACCGTACTTTTTCTTGACGAAATCATGGCCGGCCTGAATCCACCCGCGCTCTCGGAGATGATAGAACTGCTCAAAGGCCTGACGGCAAAAGGCATATCCATTCTCATGGTGGAACACATCATGGAAGCAATCATCCGGTTGTCTGATCATGTACTGGTGCTGGCCAACGGCAGTCTGATTGCCGAAGGCACACCCCAGGAAGTCATCAACGATGCGCGTGTGATCGAGGCCTACCTTGGAGCCGATGAGTCATGACGTCTTCTGTTGCTCGCGATGTCCTGAAAATTGATAACGTCAACCTGGGTTACGGCCCCCTGCAAGTGGTGTTTGACGTCTCCATGACGGTCGCCAAAGGAGAACTTGTCGCCCTGGTCGGCGGTAACGGCAGTGGCAAATCAACCATCTTGCGTGCTGCCTCGGGCATGATCCATCCCTGGTCCGGAACTATTACCTTTGACGGCCAGACCCTGCACAAGGTGCAACCCTTTGAAATGGCACAGAAAGGCCTGGCCCACGTCCCCATGGGGCGGCAACTGTTCGGCCAGCTTTCCGTGCACGAAAACCTGTTGTTGGGGGCCTACCAGCCCCACCTGCGACCCAGAAGAAAACAACTATTTGAGCGTGTCTTTGACCTGTTCCCGGACCTGCAGGAATTTGAACAGCAAATGGCCGGAAGCCTGTCTGGCGGCCAGCAACAGATGGTGGCCATCGGGCGCGCATTGATGATGGACCCGATCATGCTGGCCATGGATGAACCCAGCCTTGGCCTGTCACCCAAATACGTCATGAACATGATGCGCGCCATTCGTGCGATTGCTGACTCCGGTCTGCCCGTACTGCTTGTTGAGCAGAATATCAAGCGTGCATTGCAGTTCAGTGACCGCGCCTACGTGCTGGAAAACGGCCGCCTTGTCCTTGAAGGCCCGTCTCCCGAGCTTGAAGGCAACCCGCTTATCCGAAAAGCCTATCTTGGTCTTTGATCCTTTCCATCATGACGACACATGGAGAAAACTGATGTCCAGTATTGCCGTTGATCCCATCCCCGCGGGCCACCTTTCTGAATTTGCACGGCAATTGCGTGCCGGCTCCATCACCTCTGTTCAGGCCACGCAAGCCTACCTGAACCGGATCAAGGCACTCGACCCCAACCTCCAGGCATATCAGCGCGTTGACGAGGACAAGGCACTGGCCACTGCCAGAGCCATGGACGACCTGCTGGCAGCAGGGACGGATCTGGGTCCCCTGATGGGCGTGCCCATCGCCATCAAGGACGTCTTTGTCATGGATGGCTACCCCATGCCAACGGCAGGTTCCCGGGCCGATCTGAGTGATGTCCTGGGCGATCGACAAGGCGCCTTCATCGATGCCCTGCGGCGCTGTGGCGTCATCATCCTGGGTGTCACCAAAACCGTCGAATTCTGTCTGGGCATCACCGGGGTATCCGAACCCCTGGGTACCCCCCGCAACCCCTGGGATGCCGACCGGCACCGGGTGCCAGGCGGCTCAAGCTCAGGGTCTGCGGCGGCCACGGCTGCCGGCATGTGTGCCTTTGCCATTGGCACGGACACCGGGGGGTCGGTGCGGGTTCCCGCTGCATTCAACGGCCTGTTCGGCCTCAAGACAACCTTTGGCCGCTGGCCCACGCAAGGCGCGGCTCCGCTTGACCCCACCATTGACACCATCGGGCTGCTGACCAAGTCGGCAATGGACGCCAAGCTGGCCTTTGATACGCTGGAAGCCCGGCTGTTCGGACATGCCTATACCCCGTCAACCTGGCAGGCTGATGTCAACGGTCTGCGCATCGGGCGGCCCGAGACACACTTTTACGAAGACCTTTCGCCAGAGGTTGATGCCGCTGTCAGTGACGCCAATGCCCGCCTCGAGCAGGCCGGCGCCCTTTTCAAGTCAGTGGAAATCACCGAGACCAGCGAACGAACGGGATACTTCCCGCTGGCCATGCCTGCTCACGTGGTCTCCATGCTGGGCAAGGAAGGGTTTGAACGCGCTCGCCCCGACATGGATCCGGTGATTGGCAAACGCGTTGCCGAGGCCGACCACATCCTCGCTTCGGACCTGCTGGCTGCAATGAAAAAGCGGCAGCACAGCATTGAAACGGCAAAACGCTATTTTGATGCCGTAGAAGTCATTG
>DATGUI010000048.1:0-8891 GCA_035301405.1 Burkholderiaceae bacterium | reverse complement strand
GAGCAACTGTCTCTGCTGGGGGGTGCTGCGCTTTCGGCAAAATACGGTGCCCTGTCTGCCGACCACCTGGAACATCTGGATGAAGCCGGCGCCGTGGCCATGCAGCAGGCAGGTACGGTGGCGGTGTTATTGCCCGGTGCCTATTATTTTCTGCGCGAAACGCAGATGCCCCCGGTCGAACTGCTGCGCAAGCACAAGGTACCGATAGCCATCTCTACCGACAGCAACCCGGGCACGTCTCCTTGCACGTCGCTGCTGCTCATGCTGAACATGGCCTGCACCCTGTTCCGCCTGTCTGTTGACGAGGTTCTGGCTGGCGTGACGCAACATGCCGCCAAGGCGCTGGGCCACCCGGATGTCACGGGGCGGCTGGCTGTTGGTGACCATGCTGATTTTGTGGCATGGGATATCGACTCCCTGGCTGAACTGGCCTACTGGAGTGGCCTGCCACGCTGTCAGGCCGTCGTTCGCCATGGCCAGATAACCGTGGATCACAGGGCCTGAAACCATGCACCGTTCGACATCAACAAACGGCCAGATGGCGGGCTCCCTGTTGGCGCCCACCGCCCGCCTTGCTACCGGCTGGCACAACGACGTGCTCCTGGAATGGGATGAACACGGCACATTGACACGTGTCAGCCCGGACACGCCAAGGGAATCACTGCACAACGCCACGGGCGTGCAGCGGGCAAGAGGCCCCGTGCTGCCCGGCATGCCCAACCTGCATTCTCATGCTTTCCAGGCAGCCATGGCGGGCCTGACCGAGTATCGGGCGCAGCAGGCTGACAGCTTCTGGAGCTGGCGTGATCTGATGTACCGTTTCGCCGCCCGCCTGACCCCGGACGCCATGGCCGCGATCGCGCACGGTCTGTACATTGACATGCTCAAGACCGGCTACACCTCGGTATGCGAGTTTCATTATCTTCATCATCAACCCGACGGTCAGCCCTACCCGCATCGGGCGGAGCTGGCCGCCCGGGTGCTGGACGCAGCCGAAGCGGCAGGCATGGGCATGACCATGCTGCCGGTGCTTTATCAGTACAGCAACTTCGGTTCCGCGGCCCCGCGTGATGATCAGCGCCGCTTTTTGAACCGCCCGGACGAGCTGTTGACCCTGCTGACAGATCTGCAGCACGCCTACCCCGACAACAAGCAGCGCCACTACGGTGTGGCCCCGCACTCGCTGCGTGCGGTATCCGAGGCTTCCCTGACCGCCGTGCTGGCCGACCTGGATCAGGCGTTCCCCGGTGCCCCGGTCCATATCCATATTGCCGAACAGACCGCCGAAGTCCAGGCCTGCCTGGACACGGAAGGAGCGCGCCCGGTTCAGTGGCTGCTGGATCACTTTGACGTAAACGATCGCTGGTGCCTGGTGCATGCCACGCATATCGATGAGCATGAACTGCACGGCCTGGCCCGCAGTGGTGCGGTGGCAGGCCTGTGCCTGACCACCGAAGCCAATCTGGGTGACGGCATCTTTCCGGCGGCCGACTATCTGTCTGCCGGGGGTCGCTTTGGCATTGGCTCCGACAGCCACGTCAGTATCGACTGGCGAGCCGAATTGCGTCTGCTGGAGTATGGCCAGCGCTTGCTGCACCGGCAGCGCAACGTGCTGGCGTCCAGCCATCAGCCCCATGTGGCTGACCATCTTTTTGATGCGGCCATCCGGGGCGGTGCCCTGGCCAGCGGCCGCGCCATTTCCGGACTGCAAGTTGGCAACCAGGCTGACTTCATGGTGCTGGACAACAACCATATCAGTCTGGCAGAACCCCCGCAAGCGCATTGGCTATCGGGCCTGGTCTTCAACGAGCGCGGCCACACGCCCGTTCGCGACGTCTATGTTTCCGGAAGGCAGCGTATTGCCGACGGCCATCATCCCGACGAGGACGTGGTGTACGCACGTTACCGCCAGGCCCTGTCCTCCCTGCTCCAACAGGATTGACCCATGAACAAGCTATCCACCCCGCCGGCGTTTTCCCTGAAACAGGGAACCGCTCCCCTCCTGATTTCCATTCCCCATCTGGCCACACGCATACCGGATGAGCTTATCGCGACCATGACGGACACGGCGCAATCCTGCGATGACACGGACTGGCATCTGGATCGTCTCTACGATTTTGCGCAAGATCTGGGCGCATCCGTCCTGACCCCAGGCTATTCCCGCTACGTGATCGACCTCAACCGCCCCCCCGATGGCGCCAGCCTGTATCCGGGGCGCAGCACGACCGGCCTGTGCCCGGTGGACACCTTCAATGAAGAACCGCTTTACCTGCCCGGTCAGGAACCGGATGACGCCGAACAGGCACGTCGTCTCGAGACGATCTGGCAACCTTATCATCAGGCCCTGCAAGAAGAACTGGACCGGCTCAGAACGCGGCATGGCCGTGTGCTGCTGTGGGATGCCCATTCCATCCGTTCGCGCATTCCCCGCTTCTTTGACGGGGTACTGCCAGACTTCAATATCGGCACAGCGGACGACAGCAGTGCCACGCCCGGACTGGCTGATGAACTGGTTCAGCGCGTAGCCGACCACGGCCATTACACTGCGGTCGCCAATGGCCGTTTCAAGGGAGGCTACATTACCCGCAAGCATGGTGATCCGGCTCGCGGCATCCACGCCATTCAGCTTGAACTGGCCCAGGCCACCTACATGCGCGAGACCCGTCCCTACGAATATGACGATCACGCTGCCGGGAAGGTGGCTCCGGTCATCAAGGACCTGATTGTCCACGCACTGCAGCGCATCGCCTGAAAACCGCTTGCTCGTCGAAGAGGTCGCCCAGATCACGGGCCAGTTGATTGTTCAGCACCATGGCGGTCATGGTATCGATATCAGGGGCCAGATAGCGGTCCTGGTCATAGAACGGCACGCTTTCGCGAATCCGCCCATGCACGGTCTGCAGCAACGGCGAGGTCTTGAGGGGCGCGTGCAAGTCCACCCCCTGCGCCGCGCACAACAGCTCAATACCCACGATGGTGGCTGTGTTGTTGAGCATGTCCTTGAGGCGACGACCCGCAAAGGTGGCCATGCTGACATGGTCTTCCTGGTTGGCTGACGTGGGCAGGCTGTCGACGCTGGCAGGATGGGCGTAGGTCTTGTTTTCCGACGCCAGCGCCGCCGCCGTGACATGCGCAATCATGAAGCCGGAGTTCAGCCCGGGGGAAGGAACCAGGAATGCAGGCAGGCCGGATATGCTTTGGTCGATCAGCAAGGCAATGCGGCGCTCGGACAGCGAACCCGTCTCGGCAATGGCCAGGGCGAGCACATCGGCCGCAAAGGCAACCGGCTGGGCATGAAAGTTCCCACCTGATATCACCTGTTCGGGCTGGCCATTGGCTGCCGGGAACACCAGCGGGTTGTCCGTGACGGCGTTGGCTTCGGTCAACAGGGTTTGCTCGGCCTGCGACAACAAGTCATGGACGGCGCCCATGACCTGAGGCTGGCACCGCAAGCTGTAAGGGTCCTGCACCTTGCTGTCATTGACGATATGAGACTGACGGATTTCACTGTCGGCCATCAGGGTTCGATACAGGTTGGCCGCGTAAATCTGCCCGGGCAGGCCCCGAATCTCGTGCACACGATGATCAAAAGGCGCATCGCTGCCCTTGGCCGCGTCAACACTCATGGCGCCAGCCAGTACCGCCGTCCGGAACAGCACCCGGGCCATGAATAGCCCGTGCAGTGCCAGGGCAGCGGAAACCTGCGTGCCGTTGATGAGCGCCAGGCCTTCTTTGGCTGCCAGTACCACAGGCGTAATGCCGGCGCGGTGCAGGGCATCAGCGGCGGGCATCAGCTCGCCCTGGTAAAACGCCTGCCCTTTTCCGATCAGCGTCAGTGTCATGTGTGACAGGGGCGCCAGGTCACCGGAAGCGCCCACAGAACCTTTGGCGGGGATCCACGGAATGATTCCGGCATTGTAGATATCGAGCAGGGTTTGCACGACGGACGACCGAATCCCTGAGTAACCTCTGGCCAGACTGGCAATCTTGAGCGCCACGATGAGACGCACCACATCGGCACTCAATGGCTCACCCACGCCAACGGCGTGCGACAGAATCAGGTTCTTCTGCAGAGTTTCAAGGTCGGTGTCCGCCACCCGGGTCTGTGCCAGCTTGCCAAAGCCGGTATTGATGCCATAGGCAGGATCACCCTCGGCAATGATCCGGGCGATGATTGCCGCAGAAGCATCCATGGCACCAATGGCCTCAGCCGGCAACGTCAGACGCGGAGCCTCCGACCAGATGGCATGAATGTCTTCCAGGCTCAATCGGCCCGGTGTGAGCATGAGCGTGGCTGTCATGATGTGTCCTTCCTTGCCTTATTTGATCATCGGGAGCTTGAGGCCAAAGTCTTTTGCCGTTGCGATGGCCTGCTCATAACCGGCGTCGGCGTGACGCATCACACCGCTTCCGCAGTCATTGATCAGTACGCGCTCCAGACGTGCGGCAGCCGCGTCGGTTCCGTCTGCCACAATGACCATGCCGGCATGCTGGCTGTAACCCATGCCAACGCCACCACCATGGTGCAGGGATACCCAACTGGCCCCGCCTGCTGTATTCAGCAGGGCATTCAGCAAGGGCCAGTCGGATACGGCGTCCGTGCCGTCACGCATGGCTTCCGTTTCCCGATTGGGGCTGGCGACCGAACCGGTATCCAGGTGGTCGCGTCCCAGCACAATGGGTGCCTTGAGCTCACCGCGCCGCACCATCTCGTTGAAGGCCAGGCCAGCAACATGTCGCTCACCCAGGCCCAGCCAGCAGATCCGCGCCGGCAGCCCCTGGAAGGCAATCCGCTCGCGAGCCATGTCCAGCCAGCGGTGCACATGCGTGTTCTCGGGGAAGAGTTCCTTGATCTTCTGATCCGTCTTGTAGATGTCTTCCGGATCACCGGACAGCGCCACCCAGCGAAATGGCCCCTTGCCCTCGCAAAACAGGGGACGGATATAGGCAGGCACAAACCCCGGGAAATCAAAGGCGTTTTGAACCCCCCCATCCTGGGCAACCTGCCGGATGTTGTTGCCATAATCCACTACCGGGATTCCCATCTGCTGAAAATCAAGCATGGCGCGGACATGGGCAACGCAAGAGCGTGTGGCATCCGCCTGCAGCTTTTCGTGCTGGCCCGGATCTTGCTGCGCCTGTTTCCATTGCTCCACCGTCCAGCCCGATGGCAGGTAACCATTGACCAGATCATGCGCAGAAGTCTGGTCCGTGACCAGGTCAGGACGAATCCCCGTTTCACGCGCACGTTTGACCAACTCCGGATAGACGTCGGCAGCATTGCCCAGCAGCCCAATGGACACGGCTTCCTGCCGCTCGGCGTGATGGCGTATCAACTCCAGCGCGTGATCAAGGTCACGGGCCTGCTTGTCCAGATAACGCGTTTTAAGGCGAAAATCAATACGGTCCTGCTGACACTCCACGGTCAGCGAGGCAGCGCCCGCAAAGGTGGCGGCCAGAGGCTGGGCACCACCCATGCCGCCCAGTCCGGCGGTGAGTATCCATCGGCCGGCCAGGCTGCCGTCATAATGCTGGCGACCGGCCTCGGCGAAGGTTTCGTAGGTGCCTTGCACAATGCCCTGGCTACCAATGTATATCCAGCTTCCTGCCGTCATCTGCCCGAAC
This sequence comes from Burkholderiaceae bacterium, assembly GCA_035301405.1. Lineage (GTDB taxonomy): Bacteria > Pseudomonadota > Gammaproteobacteria > Burkholderiales > Burkholderiaceae_B > JAJYRX01. The sequence goes on along the minus strand of DATGUI010000048.1, from coordinate 3,266 downwards.
ATGAACAGGCCGTCACGATCCAGCTCGTGAAAGGTTTCCCAGTTGGCCCACTTGGGGACCAGATTGGAGTTGGCAATCAATACGCGAGGGGCATCGGTTGTGGTCTTGAATACACCCACCGGCTTGCCCGACTGGACAAGCAGGGTCTCGTCCATGCCCAGTGCTTTCAGGGAGGCAAGAATCTGGTCATAGCAGGCCCAGTTGCGGGCAGCGCGCCCGATGCCACCGTAGACCACCAGATGCTTGGGCTGTTCAGCCACCGCAGGATCCAGATTGTTCTGAATCATGCGGTAAGCGGCTTCAGCGGCCCAGCTCTTGCAGTGCAGCGTGGAACCTGTGGGAGCGTGAATCGTACGTTGTTCATCGTAACGGGGGTCATCATGAAGGGAAACAGCATTTACAGACACACGATATCTCCTGATCGGGTTATCACACTTGGCGCGTCACCGACAGCCCGACGGCCGGAAACCGGTGAATCAGCTGACAAAATGCGTGGTATCTTGTCATCTCACATTTGACAGACAGCATAGTGTCAATCGGAAACTTTGTCTATACATTTATTCTGTTGGCCATGCTGTTGATCTTCTGGAGTGAAGGGGTGAAAGAGAAAACACGGGCGGCGGGCCAACAGAAAAGACACAAGGTCTTGCCTGCGTATGTCCAGATAAAAAACTACGTGCTCGACAAGCTTCAGCGGGGCGAATGGCGTGAAGGCGACCTCATTCCTACCGAACGCGTGTTGTGCGAGATGTTTGGCGTATCACGCATGACGGTCAATCGCGCCTTGCGCGAGCTGACCAATGATGGATTGCTGGTGCGCTTCAAGGGTTCCGGCACCTATGTGGCGCCACCAAAATATCAGACCACCCTCATCGAGATCCGCAACATTGCACAAGATATCCGCGATCGCGGCCACACGCACAGCAGCAAGGTGCTGCATACCGGCTCGATGACGGCAACACCGGAGCAGGTTCAGACATTTCGCCTCGACCCCGGGGCGACCCTGTTTCATTCGATTATGGTTCATTACGAGAATGGGGTTCCCATTCAGGTCGAAGACCGGCTGGTCGATGCCAGTGTGGCACCAGACTACCTGGAGCAGGACTGGACTGAAATGACACCCAATGAATACCTCATGCGGGTGGCGCCCTTGCCCTCGGGAGAATACAGCATCGAAGTCAGACAACCCGGCAAGGACATTGCCGAGTGTCTGGATATTGCGCTGAGCCAGCCCTGTCTGGTCATGGACCGGACCACCTACTCAAACAACGTGTTCACGACGCACGTGACGATGTGGCACCCCGGAAACCGGTACAAGTTCACTGGTACGATCTGACTGCCATGATGGCTGCGTGACTTAACCGCGCCCGATATAAGGCATCTTGGTTGCCATGACGGTCATGAACTGCACGTTGGTATCCAGCGGCAGGCCTGCCATGTAGAGCACCGCATCGGCCACGTGCTCAACATCCATGACCGGCTCTGGCCGGGTGGAACCATCTGCTTGCAGGGCACCAGATGTCATGCCTGCCGTCAATTCGCTGGCCGCGTTGCCGATGTCAATCTGGCCGCAGGCAATGTCGTATCTGCGGCCGTCCAGTGATGTGGCCTTGGTGAGACCCGTGATGGCATGCTTGGTTGCCGTATACGCTACAGAATTGGGACGGGGCGCATACGCCGAGATGGAGCCATTGTTGATGATGCGCCCGCCTTGCGGCTGCTGCGCCTTCATGATGTCAAAGGCGGCCTGCGTACACAGAAAGGCGCCGGTCAGATTGATATCGACGGCGGCCTTCCACTGGTCGACGGGCAATTCTTCAAGAGACACCCCACCAGGAAAGATCCCGGCGTTGTTGAAGAGCAGGTCCAGGCGGCCATATTTTTCCCGGGTCGCGTCAAACAGCTTTTTGACTGCGTCGGCATCGCTGATGTCTGCCGAGACAACCAGGGCTTCTCCACCATCAGCGCGCGCGCTTTCTGCCACCTCGTCCAGCGGTGCCTGCCGGCGCCCGGCCAGAACCAGCGAATACCCTGCGCGGCCAAGCGCCAGCGCAACACATTTTCCGATGCCGGATCCGGCCCCCGTGATGAGGGCAACCTTTTTTTCCTGTGACATTGTTATCTCCTGAAGCTAAACCGTGCGGCTGTGCCCGACGACCGCAGTCATCGAATCACAGAAATAATCGATATTGCTGGAATTCAGCCCTGGCACACTGATACGCCCGGATTTGATGATGTATACGCCATGCTCATCCATGAGCGCCTGCAACTGCGCATCGGACAACCCGGTGTAGGTGAACATGCCCTTTTGCCTGACAAAGTAGCTGGAATCATATTCCGGGAGCCGGGCCGACAATTGCTCGTGGACCTGCTGACGCAAGCCCAGGATGCGGTTGCGCATGTCTGCGACTTCCTGCTCCCAGCGCTGCCTGAGCTCCGTGTCGGACAGAACGGTGGCAATGACCGCCCCACCATGTGAGGGCGGCGTGGAATACGTGGCCCGCGCAATGGACTTGAGCTGCCCCATGACCTTGTCGGCTTCGTCCCGGGTCTGACACACCACGGACAGCCCCCCACAACGTTCGGAATAAAACGACAGGTTTTTGGAAAACGAATTGGCCACCAGAAAGGACACCCCTGCATCGGCAAGGGCGCGCACTGCAACGGTGTCTTCTTCAAGGCCCTCGCCAAATCCCTGGTAGGCCAGGTCAAGAAAGGGAATCAGTTGGCGCCTGGCCATGGTGTCAATGAGGGTTGCCCACTGTTCGGTGGACAGATCCACGCCTGTCGGGTTATGGCAGCAGGCGTGCAACAGGACAATGCTGTGCGGCGCCAGCCCGGATATCTCTGCCAGCATGCGATCAAAGGCGACCGATTGCGTGGCAGGATCATGATAGGGGTACGAATGCGTGGGAATGCCGGCACTCTGAAAAATGGAATGGTGGTTTTCCCATGCGGGATCGCTCATCCACACCTGGGCGTCGGGATAGGCGCGATGAAGAAAATCAGCCCCTACCCTGAGGGCACCCGTGCCCCCAACCGTCTGTATGGTGGCCACCCGCCCCGCCTGGACCAGGGGGTGATCCTTGCCGAAGAGCAGTTCTTGCACGCCCTGCCGATAGGTTTCCAGCCCCTCTATGGGCAGATACGCGCGCGGCCGCACCTGGCTCGCCAGGCGCTGCTCGGCGTCGGCCACGACTTCAAGCACCGGGATCTTGCCCTCGTCATCATAGTAAAGACCCACCGTCAGGTTGACCTTGCGCGAG
>DATGUI010000047.1:0-13441 GCA_035301405.1 Burkholderiaceae bacterium | reverse complement strand
TTATACTGACATCTTCATCGCTCATGGAGTTCAATCATGATCAAAAATGTTGGTGGCATCGATCGCGCTTTCCGTATCATCGTGGGTATTGTCCTGATCGCCCTTGCTGCAACCAATACGGTTGGCTGGTGGGGCTGGCTGGGCATCATCCCGCTGCTTACGGGCCTGACACGCTTTTGCGGGCTGTATCGCCTTCTCGGGCTCAACACATGCCCCATGAACCGTAAGGCATAGTCACACCCCCACCACTATCGACACCTTGCATCCCTTCGCGCTACAATGCGCCACAAGATGAACAAACTGTACCCACAAGGGTTATCCGTGGACCGCAACTCAACAATCTGTCGCAACACAAACTGGTGGCGCTTCCCTTAAGAAGCGGCACGTTGCTGCGGTCCCGGCCGCACCTTGCCGTCGTACCCGATGGCAAGGTCAACAAAACTATTCATTTCGGCACGGCGGCTCCATTCAATCAGGAGATACTCCATGCCTGCCTCAACACGCGCTTTGCCATCAGCCCCATCCGGGCGCTTGCTGGTGATAGACAACTACGACTCCTTTACCTACAACCTGGTGCAATACTTCGGTGAGCTCGGTCTGGAAGTGATTGTGCGTCGCAATGATCACATCACCCTTGATGACATCCGCTCATTGCAGCCTGATCGCATCTGCATCTCGCCCGGCCCCGGGCGCCCGGATGCAGCCGGCATCTCCCTGGATATCATCAGACATTTCGGCGAACAGCTCCCCATTCTGGGGGTCTGCCTGGGGCACCAGGCCATCGCCTGTGCCTTTGGCGGCAACATCGTACCAGCCCGCACCATCATGCATGGCAAGGTCTCCCGCATTACGCACACCGGCACCGATGTCTTTGCCGGGCTGCCCTCCCCCCTGACCGTAACGCGCTATCATTCCCTCGCCGTGGACAGCGCCACCCTGCCCGAGTGCCTGACCGTCACCGCCCGGACGGATGACGGCGAAATCATGGCGCTATCCCACCGGTCGCTGCCAATCAGTGGCGTGCAGTTTCACCCCGAGTCCATTCTCAGTGAACATGGCCATGACTTGCTCAAGAACTTCATCGAACAATCCAAGGATGCCTGATGACCATTTCAACAACCGAAGCGCTCGTACGCTGTATCGAACACCGGGAAATCTTTCACGAAGAAATGCTTCACCTGATGCGCACCCTCATGCGTGGCGAGATGTCACCCACCGTGGCTGCTGCCCTGCTGACCGGATTGCGTGTCAAGAAGGAAACCGTTGGTGAAATCACCGCGGCAGCCGAAGTCATGCGCGAGTTCGCTACGCCCGTCAAGGTGGACAATGCCGATGAGCTGCTTGACCTTTGCGGTACGGGCGGAGACGGCTCCAGCACCTTCAACATTTCGACAGCCACCATGTTCGTGGCCGCGGCAGCGGGCGTACCGGTAGCCAAGCATGGCGGTCGCAGCGCCTCGTCTTCATCGGGCAGTGCCGACGTGCTTGAAGAACTGGGCGCCAACGTCATGCTGAGTCCCGAGCAGGTGTCTGATTGTCTGCAGGAAACCGGCATTGGCTTCATGTATGCACCCACGCATCACACCGCCATGAAAAATGTGGCGCCTGTTCGCAGAGAACTTGGCGTGCGTACGCTGTTCAATATACTTGGGCCATTGACCAACCCCGCCGGCGCGGCCAACCAGCTGATGGGAGTATTCCATCCTGACCTGGTCGGCATACAGGTGCGGGTACTGAAACGCCTGGGTTCGCGCCATGTGCTCGTGGTGCACGGCATGGATGGCATGGACGAAGCCTCGCTGGGTGCGTCCACATTGGTGGGCGAACTGCGTGATGGTCAGGTCCATGAATACGAAGTCCACCCCGAAGACTTTGGCCTGGCCATGGTATCGAACCGTACAATACGGGTGAACAACCGCGAAGAATCCGCAAGCATGTTGCTCAATGCCCTGGAAAACCGTGCCGGAACCGCACGCGACATCGTGGCATTCAATGCCGGGCTGGCCATCTACGCGGGCAACCGCACCGATACGCTTGAAGCCGGCCTCAAGCTGGCATTCGAAACCATCGCATCGGGCGCTGCACGTACCCGCCTGGACGACTTCTGCACTCAGACACGGAAATACTCGACATGACGGACATTCTTGCCCGCATCCTTTCTGCCAAACACGAAGAAGTAGCAACGGCACGCCAGATGCGCAGTGAAGCCGACCTGCTTCGCGAAGCCAAAAGCCGCCAGGACATACGCGGTTTTCATCAGGCCATGCGCCGTCACGTCGATGACGGCCGGCCAGCAGTGATCGCAGAAATCAAGCGCGCTTCACCGTCCAAGGGGGTCATGCGGGATCCCTTCAGCCCCGTAGAGATCGCGACCAGCTATGCTGCCCACGGCGCCACCTGCCTGTCTGTCCTGACCGACGTGCAGTTCTTCCAGGGTTCGTCCGACCACCTCAGACAGGCCAGAGCCGCCTGCTCATTGCCGGTGCTGCGCAAAGACTTCATGGTGGACCCCTATCAAATCATCAATGCCCGTGCCCTGGGGGCGGACTGCATTCTGCTCATCGTGGCTGCGCTTGAACGCAGTCAGCTGCACGAATTCGAAACACTGGCCAATGAACTGGGCATGGATGTACTGGTCGAAGTCCACGACGGCCAGGAGCTTGATACGGCACTTGAGCTCAAGACACCGCTCATCGGCATCAATAATCGCAATCTGCGGACCTTCGAGACCAGCCTGGAGACCACCCTGGGCCTGCTCGAACGCATTCCTGATGATCGCATGGTCGTGACCGAAAGCGGCATCCTGGGGCCTGACGATGTCCGCCTCATGCGCGAGAACAACGTCCATGCCTTCCTGGTAGGCGAAGCCTTCATGCGGGCCGATGACCCGGGCCAGGCCCTGAAAGACCTGTTCGCCTGACCGCAGGGGTGTCCAGCATGTCAAACCGCCTGACGCAACCCCTGGACTGGCACATCGAGCAGCTGCCGGCAAGCTGGCAGCCCGCCGTGGCCACCCCTGACAGTGCGGTGGCCCTGGAACAACTTGGCCACATGATCGATCAGCGGCTGGCAGAAGGGGCCGTCATTTACCCTGACCAGCCCTTTCGTGCCTTGCACCTGACGCCGCCTGACGCCGCACGTATTGTCATTCTGGGTCAGGATCCCTATCACGGGCCCGGACAGGCGCATGGCCTGGCGTTCTCTGTGCCGGACACCGTTCCTTGTCCGCCCAGCCTTCGCAACATACTGGCTGAACGCAACCGCAACTTCCCCAATCTTCCGCCCCGGACCCGCCAGGACTTGTCCGACTGGGCAGCCAAGGGTGTACTGCTGCTCAATGCCGTACTGACGGTCGAACACAAGCAGCCCGCCTCTCATGCCGGCAAGGGCTGGGAGACCATCACCGACAACCTGCTCAAGCATGTCCTGGGCTACCCGACGCCAAAGGTATTCATGCTCTGGGGCCGGCACGCCCAGAAAAAACGCGCACTTGTCGACCAGTACGCCAGCGGACCCGTCCTGGTACTCGAAGCCAATCACCCGTCTCCGCTGGCGGCCAACCGTCCACCCGTGCCCTTCAACGGGTGTGAGCATTTTCGTCTTGCGGCAGAGTGGTTACGCCAATACCGCCATGAAAACACTGATTCGTAGGCCTTTCCTGTCCGGACTGCTGTTATCCCTGCCGCTTTGGGTTGCGCTGCAGAACTTTATTGTTGCAGTCAGCCTGGGCATGCTGCTGTCCTTTCTGATTTCCATGCTGGCGTCATTGCATCAGCTGAAGCAAACCCGACAGCTGGATGACAGACCCCGCTCGTCCTCCGATTCCCGCCGTCCCTGACATGTCTGAACACCCTGCCAGTTCCGTTACGCTCCCAAGCGGACTTCCCGACGTGGATGCAGCCAGTGCTGCCCATGGCGAACAGGTCGCCCGCCATCTGCGTGAACAGATTCTCGACAGCCCGCAAGGCCAGCTGCCCTTTGATGTGTGGATGGATCATGCCCTGTATGCCCCTGGCCTGGGTTATTACGCAGCCGGCAGCGCCAAGCTGGGTACGGATTTCACCACCGCGCCCGAACTGACTTCCCTGTTCGGGCAGACACTGTCCCGACAGGTGGCCGATATTCTGGAAGCCTGCCAGGCTACCCCTGCCATTCTTGAGTTTGGCGCAGGCACGGGAGCTTTGGCCGAAGGCATCTTGCAAGGCCTTGAAGCCCACGGCCTGCACCCACAGTACTTCATCATTGAGGTCTCACCCGACCTCAGGCATCGGCAGCAGCAGCGGCTGGCCCCCTTTGCCGGCCGGGTGGAATGGCTGGATCAGTTGCCCACCCACTTTCAGGGCTGCGTGCTGGCCAACGAAGTGCTTGATGCCATGCCCGTCAAGCTGTTTTGCTTTGCACAAGACCATGACAACGGCCCGGACGCTGGCGCACCACCTGCGTTGCTGGAGTGCATGGTGGGCCTGACGCCCGATCTGCAATTCACGTGGCAGACACGTCCTGCCGACGCGCTGCTGGAAAAGGCCCTGGCCCATCGCATGCCTGGCCTGCCCGGCTACCAGTCCGAGGTCAATCTGCGGGCGGAAGCCTGGATAAGGGAAATGGGGAGTTGGCTGAATGAAGGCGCTGCCTTGCTGATTGACTACGGATTCCCTCAGCGCGAGTACTATCATCCCCAACGCAGCCAGGGCACCCTGATGTGCCATTTTCGCCATCACAGTCATGGCGAGCCGCTGGTGCTTCCCGGGCTGCAGGACATCACCGCGCATGTGGACTTCACCGCCATGGCTGACGCTGCCCTGGACGGCGGACTGAACGTGCTGGGCTATACCTCTCAGGCACACTTTCTGATCAACGCGGGCATCATGGACAGACTGGCATCCAGCAAGCCGTCTCCGGGCGACCTTTCAGCCGTGCAAAAACTGCTTTCCGAAGCAGAAATGGGCGAGCTGTTCAAAGTGATGGCCATCGGAACCAACCTGGACATGGCTTATCCGCTGCGAGGTTTCAGCCGCCACGACAGACGTCATCGACTCTGATGCCAGGCTCCGGCAGTCAGCGCGTCATTCTGAAGACTTCAAGGCCTGCAGCCGGGCCTGTCTGATGCCTTGCTGAATCGCCGACGCATCGCCTGCAGCAGCCTGCACGATGGTGCGGGTGTCAATCTGGCGGGCAGCGTCCAGGCGTCGGATCCACAAGTCCGCATCCACTTCAACGTGCTGCACGCAACGGGCTGTGTGCAACAGGTCAGCAAATCGGTCCGGACGCCGCAATGCATCGGCCTGGGTCAGCACCTGCAATTGCGATTGGGCATCGGCGTTGGGGCGCACCAGGGCTTCCAGCAGCTCCGGCAGCAATACCGCGTAATCCTGGCACTGGCGGGGAGCACGCAGGCGATGGCTCAAGGCAGGCGAATCAGCCATATGGCGACACAGCAAGGCGTAGCGACCAGCCAAGGGCAAGGCGGCAGCATGTGCGCAAGCTAGCTCTGCCTGACTCGCTGCTGGCCACACCAGGCCGGGCAACACCTTGGGCAGCGCACCTGTCTGGTCCAGGACGTCTATCATTCGTCCAGGGTTGGCAGTCATCAGGCCCTTGGCAAGCTCTTGCCAGACCCTTTCTGGCACCAGGGCGTCGACTTCACCATCGTCTACCAGTTGTCGGGCCAATGACAGGGTCTCGTCAGCCACTGAAAATTCGGGAAAGCGGGCGGCGAAGCGAGCCAGACGCAGCAGGCGTACCGGGTCTTCGGCAAAGGCCTCGCCGACATGCCGCAGCTTGCGGAGCTCAATGTCGCGACAGCCCTGCAAAGGATCAATGACAGTGCCATCGGGTGCCTGGGCGATGGCGTTCATGGTGAGATCACGGCGCTTGAGGTCATCAAGAAGCGTGACATCAGCACCCGTGTAGAAGGTAAACCCCTTGTAGCCGCGCCCCGACTTTCGCTCGGTGCGCGCCAGGGCGTACTCCTCTTTGGTTTCCGGATGAAGAAAAACCGGAAAATCCGTACCCACCGGCTGAAAGCCCCTGGCCAGCATGGTTTCGGGGTCCGCACCCACCACCACCCAGTCACGGTCTCCGGCGCTCAGGCCCATCAGGGCGTCGCGAACGGCGCCCCCGACCATGTAGACTTCCAGGCCTTGTGTTGCCGGATCGTTCATGGGCACACAGCCATCAGGGCATGCCCGCCTGGCTGGCTGCCTTGGGCACAATGGTGCCCAGCCGTTGTTTCAGCGACTGCGGCTGGCCGGTGAACATCATGGCGTAGTACACCGCGTTGGACATGACGTTCTTGACATAGAGCCGGGTCTCGGTAAAAGGGATGGTTTCGGCAAAGACCGCGCCCTCGACTGGCCCGGCCAGCCGCGAGCGCCAGCGTATCGGGCGCTTGGGACCGGCGTTATAGCCGGCAGAAGCCAGGACTTCGGAGCCATCGAGGCGATCGAGCACCATGCGCAGATAATTGGTACCCAGTATGGTGTTGACTTCAAAATCATTGACTGCCGACGGCTTGAAGTCGGTCATGCCGATTTTTTTTGCCACCCAGGATGCGGTCGCCGGCATGAGCTGCATCAGGCCTGATGCCCCGGCATGCGAGCGGACGTCTGTCATGAAACGGGATTCCTGCCGGATGAGCCCGTAGACCCAGGCCGGATCCAGCTCGATGAGACGGGACTTGGCATTGACCACATCGGAAAAGGGCGCCACGAAACGCTGGTCGAAATCAATGAGTTCGGCCGTCTGCAAGGAGGTATTGACCACGCGGTCAAAGACCTGCTCCTCGCGTGCATATTCAGCAGCGGCCAGAAGCTCGCGATCGGACATGCCACGCAAGGTGAAATGCCACTGCTGAATGCCCTCCAGGCGCCAGCCCAGCCGGAAAAGCTCGATGGCCCGCTGCAGGTTGACATTGTGACGGGCCTGGGCGAGCTCCTGCTCGATGACCGGATCGGGCCGTTCGGGGATGAAGGGAAGCTGGCCCAGTTCTTCATTGGCCAGCTGGCCGTAAAAGCTGAGTTCTTGTGCAATGGATGCATAGAGACGGGCGGCCCGGTCGGTGTCGCCCTGTGCGTGCAGTGCACGGGCCAGCCAGTAGACCCATACCGGCTCGCTTGCCTGTGACTCGCCCATGCGTTCGATGGCCGCCTGGACCCGCGTCCAGTCGATGGGGGCCTGCCGCAGTTCGGCCCGCACCTGCCAGGCATGGTTGTAGTCTGTCAGGGGTTGGGTGCCGGACATCCGGTACCACCGTGCTGCGTCGGCATCGACGCGCAAGGCGGCAATCAGGCCAAACTGACTGTATACCCATTCCAGATTGCGGTCGGGAATGCGCCCTGCCCAATGCTTGCTGATGTAATCGTACTCGGGACCGCGATCCTGGCTGCGTGCCAGACGCGACAGGGCCAGGGTAACGAGCTCAAGCTCGGCCGGCGATTGGGGGGCCTTCTGCTGGGACAGCCATTTGCGTGGCGCTTCCATCAGTGCCGTGTACTGCTTCATTTGTGCAGCGTTGAACATGATGGCGGCCAGGCGACGCGCCTGATCGGTCTTGCTGGTCTCGAGGATGGCGCGCAACTCAAAGGAGAGGTCTTCCCACTGGACCACATTGCTGCTGGCCAGCTGATCCAGCATGGACCAGCAGGCACGATTGGGAGAAAAGGCAGACAGCGCTGCCCTGGCGGTCACGGTCTGGCCCGCCATGTGGCGGGCCATGACTACCGAGCACTCGATGGAGGGCGTGCGAATCTGCACCGACGCACGCCGCAAGGCACCCTGGTAGTCTCCCGCCCGGACGGCAGCCACCAGCCATTCGCCGGCCAGCCGGTCGGACAGATGAGGATTGGTATTTGCACGGATGAAGGCATCGACCCGGGCATCGGGGTTGGGCTGGGTCGGGTCCTGAAGTTGCTGACGCAAGTGCCAGAACTCGGCATAACTGCCGAGCATGGGGTCGGCTGATGCGCGGTCAACCAGATTGCCCAGTGCCTTCCAGTTTTTTTTCTGCATGGCCTCGCGTGCTGACACCACTGCCTGACGGGCGTCTGGCGGAATCACCATGGACCGGGGCGCCTGCTCGTCCGCCTGCCTGGAAGGCGCGATGGCCGCGACCCCGGCAGCCGCCGAACCAGCCGATGCCAGCAACACGACATCGCTGGACACGGAGGACGTTGATGATGCCTCGGGCTGTGCGTCAGCCACGGCGCTGGCACTGCACGCTGCCAGGCCGATCAGACTGATCAGCAGGGTGAACATGACCAGCACGCGCAGCCATGGATTATCGGCATGAGTGCCGGCTCGAAAGCGGGGTCTGATACCATCTATCCTGACGCGCGGTGCCCGATGACGGTGCCCCGCCGGATAAGCATGAAAGTTTGCCATTTTGCCAAGCTTTTTCTGTAGAGCCATGAACCAAGATACCATTGCCATGAACGATTCGCCCCAGCCAGACCTTACCGCCTTGCGACAGCACCTGAAAGACCAGCGTGCCGGGCAATCGCCCACTGATACCAGTCGGGGTGCGCTGCTGATCAGGGGGCGCCTGTTTACCTGGCTGGCAACGCGGCAAAGCAATCGCGAAGAGCAAGGCAAGCCACGGCTGCAAAATATTGCCGCGTTCTGGTCACTGCCTGAAGAACCCGCCTTGCAACCCCTGCTGGAGCAATGGGTAGAAGAACAAGGATACACCGTATCACTCCCGGTTGTGACAGGTAAAGACCAACCGCTGAGCTTTCGGGTATGGAAGCCGGGCGACACCCTGGCAGATGGCGCCTTTGGCATCAAGGAACCAACCGGTGAGCCGGCGCCGGCACCGGACATCATGCTGGTTCCGGTCCTTGGCTTTACCCGCCAGGGGCACCGCATCGGCTACGGGGGTGGCCATTACGACAGAACGCTGGCCGCGCTTCGTGCACAGCAAACGCGCGTCACTTGTCTGGGTATTGCCTGGGCGGTGGGCGATTTGTCTGGCCAGACTCCGCCCTACCAGCCCGCGCCGCACGACCAGCCGCTGGATGGCATCCTTACCGACAAGGGATGGCCCATGCCTGCCCCTGACCTGTGATCAGGCAGACGCCCCATCAGCTGGCAAGCGCTGCCATGTCGTTCTGTCCGGTGTCCAGCTGCTGACAGATGGCCAGCGTGACGGGCGCATTGTTAAGCGTATAGAAATGCAGCCCGGGCGCGCCGTTGTCCAGCAGATGCTGACTGAATTCGGTGATGAAATCAATGCCGAACGCTCTCAGGGATTCGCGATCATCGGCAAAGTCAGCCAGGCGGTGCATCAGCCAGCGGGGAATTTCTGCACCACACATGGCGGAGAACCGGCGCAGCTGATTGAAGTTGGTGATGGGCATGATGCCGGGCACGATGGGAATATCAATGTTGCGTGCCTGCACCCTGTCCACAAAATCAAAATAGGCGTCGGCATTGAAAAAATACTGCGTGATGGCGGCATCGGCCCCGGCCCTGACCTTGTCAATGAAATAATCCAGATCCTGCTGCAGACTGGTCGCTTGCGGATGCATCTCGGGGTAGGCGGCCACCTCGATATGGAACCAGTCGCCGCTGTGCTCGCGGATGAATGAAACAAGCTCGTTGGCGTAATGCAGATCGCCCGGGTCTCCGCCCATGCCCGAGGGCAGATCGCCACGCAGCGCCACCACGCGACGAATGCCCAGCTTGCGATAGGTATCGAGCGTCTCCCGGAGGAACTCGCGGGATGAGCCCACACAAGACAGATGCGGCGCCGCCTCGCACCCGAGATTGTGCATCAGCGTGACGGTTTCTATGGTACCGCTGCGCGTGGAGCCCCCCGCCCCGAATGTAACGCTGACATACTCGGGATGCAGCGCCAGCAGTTGCTTGACTGACCGGACCAGCCGTTCTTGTGCAGCCAGATCACGGGGAGGAAAGAACTCGAGGCTCAAGGGCCGAACCGGCGAGATGATGGCGGTCATGGTGTCACCAGCAAACTGGCCAGCAAGCCGGCCACAATACTGTAGACCACCGCACCAAGCAGGGCCCAGCCAAACCCTGCCACTTCAAAACCTTTGAGAATGCTGCCTGCAAACCAGAACAGCAAGGCATTGAGCACCAGCAGAAACAGGCCCAGCGTGACAACGGTAATGGGCAGGGTCAGGAACACCAGCACCGGCTTGATGAGCGAATTCAGCAACCCCAGGACCAGTGCCGCCACCATGGCGCTGCCAAACGATGCCACGGTAATGCCAGGCAACAGATAGGCAACCACCAGCAGCGCCACTGCATTCAGTATCCAGACCAGCAGAAGTAATGCCATGGAAGCACCTTGCGTCAATAGCGGTAGTGCTCGGGCTTGTAGGGCCCGTCTACCGACACGTTGATGTAATCAGCCTGCTGCTGCGAAAGCGTGCTCAGCTTGACACCAAGCTTCTGCAGGTGCAGGCGGGCCACTTTTTCGTCCAGATGCTTGGGCAGCACGTACACCTGCCCCGTCTGGTAGTGGTCGGTACGCGTGAACAGTTCGATCTGCGCAATCGTCTGGTTGGTAAAGGAAGCGGACATCACAAACGATGGGTGTCCCGTGGCGCAGCCCAGGTTGACCAGCCGTCCCTGGGCGAGAAGAATGATGCGCTTGCCATCGGGGAATTCGATGTGATCCACCTGGGGCTTGATCTCTTCCCAGTGCAGATCAGACAGCGACGCGACATCGATTTCGTTGTCAAAGTGCCCGATGTTGCACACGATGGCCTGGTCCTTCATGCGCTCCATGTGCTCGCGAGTGATGACGTGATAGTTGCCCGTGGCGGTGACGAATATGTCTGCCTTGTCGGCGGCTTCTTCAAGCGTGACCACCCGGTAGCCTTCCATGGCAGCCTGCAATGCACAGATGGGGTCGATTTCAGTGACCCAGACCTGGGCGCGCAGCGCTTGCAGTGCCTGGGCACAGCCTTTGCCCACATCACCAAAACCGCATACCACGGCAATCTTGCCGGCAACCATGACATCCGTTGCCCGCTTGATGCCGTCGACCAGGGATTCGCGGCAGCCATACAGGTTATCGAACTTGGATTTGGTGACGGAGTCGTTGACGTTGATGGCCGGAACGGCCAGGCTGCCTTCGCGGGCCATCTGGTAGAGTCGCTGCACACCAGTGGTGGTTTCTTCGGTCACCCCGCGAATGGCGGCGAGACGAACAGAATACCAATGGGGATCCGTTTGCAGGCGTGCCCGTATGGTGGCATAGAGGACGCGCTCCTCTTCGCTTTCGGGGTGGTCCAGCACGGAAGGGTCGGACTCGGCCTTGGCACCCAGATGCAGCAACAGCGTGGCGTCGCCGCCATCGTCGAGAATCATGTTGGCATGATCACCGGGCCAGTCGAAAATTTCGTGGGCGTAATCCCAGTAGTCTTGCAGCGACTCGCCCTTGATGGCAAACACCGGGATGTTCCCGGCAGCAATGGCTGCGGCAGCGTGATCCTGGGTGGAAAAGATATTGCAGGATGCCCAGCGGACCTCTGCCCCCAGCGCCACCAGTGTTTCAATGAGCACGGCTGTTTGTATGGTCATGTGAAGGCTGCCGGCAATACGGGCGCCCTTGAGGGGCTGGGAGGCGGCATATTCGTCGCGCGTCGCCATCAGGCCGGGCATTTCCGTTTCTGCGATGGCAATTTCACGTCGCCCCCAGTCTGCCAGTCCGATGTCGGCAATCTTGTAGTCGGTAAAAACGGGATCGGCCAGAGTATTCATGATGGGGATAGCTCCGTTGATAGTGGTGAGGGAGGCACGGCAAGCATGCAGAGCCAGTGCAGGACCGGACTTCAGGCTGCCTGTCGCAGTGCCGGTACCTTGTCGGTGGACTCCCAGGAAAACGTGGGCTCGTCACGGCCAAAATGCCCATAGGCAGCCGTGGGTGTGTAAATGGGGCGTAACAGATCGAGCATGTCGATAATGCCCCGTGGCCGCAGATCAAAGTGCTCGCGAACCAGACGGGCGATTTCGTCATCAGGGATGACGCCTGTGCCTTCGGTATAGATGGTGATGTTTATGGGTTCTGCAACCCCGATGGCATAGCTGAGCTGAACCTGGCACTGCCGCGCCAGCCCTGCTGCCACCACATTCTTTGCCACATAACGCGCTGCATAGGCGGCCGAGCGATCCACCTTGGACGGGTCTTTGCCCGAAAAGGCACCGCCCCCATGGGGACAGGCCCCGCCATAGGTGTCGACGATGATCTTGCGACCGGTAAGACCGGCATCCCCCTGGGGTCCGCCAATGACAAAGCGGCCGGTGGGGTTGACCAGAAAGCGGGTCTGCGGTGTCAGCAGGCCATCGGGAAACACGGGCCGGATGATATGTTCAATGACGCCTTCGCGGATGTCGTCCAGGGAGATGCTGGCATCGTGCTGGGTTGATAGCACGACGGTGTCCACCTCGACCGGCTTGCCATCGACATACCGGAAAGTGACCTGGGACTTGGCATCAGGCCGCAACCATGGCAAGCGGCCATCCTTGCGGATTTCGCTCTGGCGCTGCACCAGGCGATGCGCATACCAGATGGGTGCCGGCATGAGATCCGTGGTTTCGTCGCAAGCGTAACCGAACATCAGGCCCTGGTCGCCTGCGCCTTGCTCAAGCGCAGCTTCGTCATCGCGATCAACCCCCAGTGCGATATCGGGAGACTGCCTGTCGTAGGCCACAAGCACCGCGCAGCCGTTGTAGTCCATGCCATAGGCCGGATCGTCGTAACCGATGCGCTTGATGGTATCGCGTGCAACCTGAATATAATCGACGTTTGCCGTGGTGGTGATTTCTCCGGCGAGCAGAACCAGGCCGGTATTGCACAGGGTTTCGGCCGCCACCCGGGCATTGGTGTCCTGTGTGAAAACGGCGTCAAGAATGGCGTCGGAGATTTGATCAGCCACTTTGTCAGGATGGCCTTCGGAGACGGATTCGGAAGTGAACAGGAAATCGTTTTTTGACACGTTGAAACCACCCGGATTGATATTGGGCTGGCCAGGCCAGCGTCAGGTTGAGCAAAGTGCGTTGCACCAAGGCCTGAAGGCATCCAAACCGGGCGCGACGCTTTAGCGGTAGTGTCAGCCGTTGCCACAAGGGGAGGCTGTTATCGCCCCGCAAGTTGTCGGTTAACTCGGCGATAATGGCTAGTTTAATGGAAAACCACGTCAACTGCTGAAACGCATTCCTGGTTCATCTATAGATATACATCATCAACCATGCTTCTGGCGCTATTCAAAATTCTGGCTTGGGCCCCTCTTTCCATCCTGCATGGCAGCGGCCGGCTGGTGGGCAGGATCATGTACCTGTTCCCGGGCCGGTACCGGCTGCGACTCAGGCGCAACGCCCGCCAGGCCGGTTATTTCAACCCGGCCTTTGCCCGCAACGCTTCAGCGGAAACCGGCGCCATGACGATGGAAACCCCGAAGGTGTGGCTGCAACCCGA
>DATGUI010000046.1:0-11575 GCA_035301405.1 Burkholderiaceae bacterium | reverse complement strand
ACCAGCGTGCCGGATACCCCAGCCGATTCCCGCAAGGCGGCGCCACGCAACCGCGGACGCAAGCTTCGCACGCCCTTTCGCCGCCGCCGGGGCGATGCCCAGCACAATGCGGATGCAGACAAATCGACGTCCAGCAGCGGTAATGCACCCCGTCACGCAACCCGACCTTCAGCAGGTGGAGGCGAAGCTGCCGGTTCCGAAGCCAACCGGTCATCGCGGCGCCGTTCGCGTCCATCCGGATCGCGTGCCCGCAAGTCCGCAGGCAAGACGGGCAGGCCACAGCAGCGCGTTCATACACCGGATAACGACAAGGAAGCGTCCCGGGCACTGGCCTATCTTGGCCAGGCACAGCCGACTGCCCAGCGACTGGGCGACTATCTCGGCAGCCAGGCCAATCATCCCAAGCTGCACAAGGTGCTGGCCCATGCCGGTATTGGCTCGCGCCGGGACATGGAAGATCTCATCGTTGCCGGTCGCGTTTCTGTCAACGGAGAGCCCGCCCATATTGGCCAGCGTGTGGCGCCCCGGGACCAGGTTCGGGTAAACGGGCGCCTGATTCAGCGTCGCCAGCAGGCCCGGCCACCTCGTGTCGTGCTGTACCACAAGCCGGCTGGTGAAATCGTCAGCCACAATGATCCCAAGGGTCGCAGCAACGTATTCAGCCGGCTGCCCCGCATCCGTGGGGCCAAGTGGCTTTCCATCGGCAGGCTGGACTACAACACGGAAGGCCTGCTCATCCTGACCACGTCAGGAGATCTGGCCAACCGGCTCATGCATCCGCGCTACGGTGCAGAGCGCGAATATGCGGTAAGGGTGTTCGGCGAGGTCGACGAGGCAGCACTTGAAACCCTGCGCCAGGGCATCGAGCTGGAAGACGGCCCGGCCCGTTTCGGCGAGCTGGAATTTCTTGGCGGTGAGGGCAGCAATCGCTGGTATCGCGTCACCCTGGACGAAGGGCGCAACCGGGAAGTCCGCCGGATGTTCGAATCCATTGGCCTGACAGTCAGTCGTCTCATCCGTACCCGATTTGGGGACGTGGTCTTGCCAGCCGGATTGCGTCGCGGCCGCTGGGAGGAACTCACTGACGACATGGTCACCGCACTGATGCTGCGCCTTGGTTTGCTGAACGAAGATGATGATGAACTTGATGAGTTCAATGAAAAACAGCCGGTATCGCATGCCAGCGCATTGCCCCCGGGATTCGGCAAGGTGCAGGCCGAAAATACCGGCTTGCTGATCAGTGGCGGCCTGCCCAATGGCCATCCGGATACCACTGCCTCACGTAACCGGCCGGCAACGGGCGGGCGAGCAGCAGGAGCATCGCGAAAGCGTGATGGCAAGCCGGCAGCCAAGTCCACCCGGGCACGTCGTTCCCCGTCATCCGGAGCGCGCGGCAGTCGCCCGGGCAGCCGGCGCCCCCGCCAGCAATCAGATGAATGGCAGCCCCGAAGTGCCTCCGCACACGAGTCCCAATTGGCACGCTTGCCAGGCAAAAAATAAAGCTGTTTTCCTTAAGGATAATCTGTTAGAATATAGGGCTTTACAGTCACATCGAAGCTATTTTGCAACGTGGCCGCCAGCAAGGTGGCCTTTGGCCATGGATTGGCCCGGGTGTGGCGGCACATTATTTGGTTGTGCGGGCCAGAGTTGGGGTGTCAGACACTGCCAGGGCCACGCACCATGATTGAATGGGCTGGCAATACTCAGCCCATTTTTTTTGGATTTTATGGTCGATTTATTCGCATTGACACAAGAAGCACTTGCCGGGCTTGATGTCGAGCTCGTTGATGTCGAGCGGGCGCCCATGGGCCTTTTGCGGGTTACCATAGATCGCACCCAGGGCATTCGAATCGAAGACTGCGAGCAGGTGTCGCGTCATTTGTCACGCGTATTCGAGGTCGAAGACATTGATTACCGTCGACTTGAGGTCGGTTCGCCGGGCGTGGATCGTCCCTTGCGCACACTGGCTGATTTCGCCCGCTTTGCAGGCGAGCGCATCGAGCTGCGTCTGCGTGAGCCCCTGGAAAACCGCAAGGTATTCAGGGGATGGCTGCAATTGCCCGAAGACACGCCTGTTGCCGAACTGTCTCATGCGACGCCGCTCGAACTCGAATACCAGGACGACGGCGGTATCGACCATCTGTTGACTTTCAATTTCGATGACGTGGACCGTGCCAAACTCGATCCCATTCTTGATTTCAAGGGGAAAAAGCGATGAGTCGCGAAATACTTCTGCTGGTTGATGCCCTGGCGCGTGAAAAAAATGTCGAGCGCGACACTGTATTCGAGGCGCTTGAGCACGCCCTGGCGTCTGCTATCAAAAGGCGTTTTACTGAAGACGCCGACATTCGTGTCGCCATCGACCGCTCTACCGGTGAGCACGAAGGCTATCGCCGTTGGCTGGTGGTGCCCGATGAAGCCGGCCTGCAAGAGCCCGACCGCCAGGAGCTGTATTCCGATGCCCAGGAGATCATCCCTGGCATTGAAATCGACGAATACATCGAAGACCCCATTGAGCCCGCCGAGTTTGGCCGCATTGGCGCGCAAGCGGCCAAGCAGGCCATCTTGCAGCGCATTCGCGATGCCGAGCGCGAGCAGATGCTGAATGATTTCCTCGATCGCGGGGAAACCATCGTCTCTGGCACCGTCAAGCGCATGGACAAGGGTGATGTCATCATCGAGGCTGGCAAGATAGAAGCACGTCTGCCACGTTCCGAAATGATTCCCCGCGAAAACATCCGCATTGGTGACCGCGTGCGGGCCTGGGTATCTCGAATTGATCGGGCTGCTCGTGGCCAGCAGGTCATTCTTTCGCGTACGTCACCTGAATTCATTCGTGAGCTGTTCGAAAACGAGGTCCCCGAAATCGAACAGGGTCTCCTTGAAATCAAGGCGGCTGCGCGCGATCCGGGCCTGCGTGCCAAGATCGCCGTCATTGCCTATGACCAGCGCATCGACCCCATCGGCACGTGCGTCGGCATGCGCGGATCCCGCGTCACGGCCGTGCGCAACGAGCTTGGCGGCGAACAGGTGGATATCGTACTATGGTCGGAAGATCCGGCCGAGTTCGTTATTGGCGCCCTGGCACCGGCACACATCGAATCCATCGTGATCGACGAAGAAAGACACGCCATGGATGTCGTGGTCGATGCTGAAAACCTTCCCAAGGCCATTGGCGCGCGTGGCCAAAACGTACGGCTGGCTGCCGAACTTACCGGGTGGCAGGTCAATATCATGACCCCGGAAGAGAGCGAAAGCCGACAGCAACAAGAGCGCCAGATGCTTGGTGAGCTCTTTGTCACCCAGCTTGATGTGGATGAAGCCATTGCCGACATCCTCATTGAAGAAGGGTTCAGCGGTCTTGAAGAGGTCGCTTATGTCCCGCTCCAGGAACTTCTGGATATTGAAGCCTTCGATGAGGACACTGTCAACGAGCTGCGTGCGCGCGCCCGCAATGCACTGCTGACTGAAGCCATCGCCCAGGAAGAGCGCACCCGCAATGCCCAGGATCTCCTCGAACTCGAGGACATGACTCCGGAACTTCAGGATACCCTTGCAAAAAACGGTGTTCTGACACGCGATGATCTTGGTGAATTCGCAACGGACGAGTTATCCGCTCTGACTGGCTTCACCGAGGAAAAGGCCAGCCGCCTGATCATGCAGGCCAGGGCTCACTGGTTTGAAGACGACGAGTCCTGATATTGTCCTGCGGTCCGCCGCCAGGCCGTTTTTGATCAAATACTGTTGTAGCAAGCAAGAGAGAGTCGAATGTCGAGTAACACCGTCACCCAGTTCGCTACTGAACTGAAAATGCCTGCAGACGCACTGCTGGAGCAGTTGCGTGTTGCGGGCGTTGATATCCATTCGGTTGACGATGTTGTCACTGAGGCGGACAAAGCCAAGCTTCTGACATCGCTGCGTCGCATGCGCGACCGCGCCGGTGGCAAGCAGATCACGCTCACCCGGCGCCAGACGTCCGAGGTTCGTCAGGCCGACAGCACAGGACGGTCCCGTACCATTCCTGTCGAGGTTCGCAAGAAACGGGTGTTCGTCAAGCGGGACCCCAGCGAACTGGCCGCCGAAGCGGCCGAGGCGGCACGCGCCCAGGCAGCAGAAGCAGCCGAGGCCCCATCACAGCCTGCCCCGACAGACAGTCAAGAGGCAGCGTCGGTCAAGGCAGAGGCTGCAGATGCCGCCCATGCGGCAGCAGAGCCGACAACGTCCAGGGCCCAGGCCGAGCCGTCCACGAAAGCCGCTCCGGAAGAAGCCGTTGAGGCCACCGAACAGCGCGTTGCAGACCAGCCCGAAGCCCAGGAAGGCAAGGCAGAAAAGGCCCCGGAAGCACCAGCAGCAGAGCCTGCCGGACAGGTCGCATCCGCCGACTCCGGCGAGCCGGCAGAGCCCGCTCGGGAAACGGCTGCCGAAGCCACGCCCGAGGAAGCCGTTGCGGCTTCCGACAGCCCGGCATCAGCGTCTGCTGACGATGCCGCAGACAGCGAGGCCGACGATGTCAGCGCAAAAGGTGCGGATGCCAGTGCAGACCGGGAGGCGGCTGGTACGGATTCCAAAGATACCAGTGCAGCAGCGGCTGCAGATACTGATGCCGATGCCGACAAGGAAGACCTTTCCGAACGGGATCGCGCGCGTCGGGCGGCCGAGGCCGAAGCCGCCGCACTGCGGGCCATGCTGAACCGGCCACGCAAGGTGCTCAAGGCGCCCGAACCCGCCAGCAAGCCCGCCAAGGCAGGCAAAAAGCCAACACGTGCCGAGAAGAAGGCAGCCAAGGCCGACGCCTCCACCGAATGGCGTGAAGCTACACCAGCCGCGGGCCGCAAGAAGCCAGCCGGTCGCCCCGAGCCAGCCGCTCAGCGTGATGGCTGGCGCGGTGGCCCCCGAGAACGGGGTCGTGGTCGCGGCGGACGCCAGCAGCAGGCTGCGCAAGCTCAGCAACGCGAACAGCAAACGCCCGAGTTCATCGCTCGCGAGATTCACGTGCCTGAAACCATCACGGTGGCCGACCTGGCCCACAAGATGGCCATCAAGGCAACCGAGGTCATCAAGCACCTCATGAATCTCGGCCAGATGGTCACCATCAACCAGATGCTTGACCAGGACACGGCCATGATTCTCGTGGAAGAAATGGGCCACACCGCTATTGCTGCGCAGCTGGATGATCCCGAAGCATTTCTGGAAACGGCTGAGCACACGGATGCCGAACGCAAACCCAGAGCGCCGGTTGTCACCGTCATGGGCCACGTGGACCACGGCAAGACATCGCTGCTGGATTACATCCGCCACGCCAAGGTCGCCTCGGGCGAAGCAGGCGGCATTACCCAGCACATTGGTGCCTACAGTGTTGAAACCGACAGTGGTCGGGCAACCTTTCTTGATACGCCGGGTCACGAGGCGTTTACCGCCATGCGGGCCCGGGGCACCCAAGCCACAGATGTGGTCATTCTCGTTGTGGCCGCTGATGACGGTGTCATGCCCCAGACACGGGAAGCCATTCATCACGCCCGGGCCGGTAATGTTCCCCTGGTCGTTGCCATCAACAAGATCGACAAGCCCGATGCCAATCCCGAACGCGTCAAGCAAGAGCTTGTCGCCGAAGAGGTCGTGCCTGAGGAATACGGCGGCGACGTGCCCTTTATTCCCGTTTCGGCCAAAGTGGGTACCGGCATCGACGAACTTCTCGAACACGTACTACTGCAAGCTGAAATGCTCGAGCTCGAAGCGCCGGTCGAAGCGCCAGCCAGGGGGCTGGTCATTGAAGCCCGGCTGGATCGCGGACGCGGGCCAGTTGCCACCATTCTGGTGCAAAGCGGCACACTCGAGCGCGGCGATGCCGTTCTGGTGGGTGCCAGCTTTGGCCGCGTGCGCGCCATGCTCAACGAACATGGCAAGCCCGTGGACAAGGCGGGTCCGTCCACCCCGGTAGAAATCCAGGGGTTGGCCGATGTACCCGACGCTGGTGACGAACTCGTCGTCATGGCCGACGAACGCAAGGCACGCGAAATTGCCCTGTTCCGTCAAGGCAAGTTCCGTGATGTCAAACTGGCACGCCAGCAGGCCGCCAAACTCGAGTCCATGTTCGACACCATGGGCGAGGGCGTTGAAACCTTGTCGCTTATCGTCAAGACCGACGTTCAGGGTTCGCAAGAGGCCCTGGTTTCCTCCCTGCTCAAGCTCGCTACCGATGAAGTCGGTGTCGAAGTGGTTCATGCGGGCGTGGGGGGCATTACCGAAACGGACGTCAACCTGGCCATTGCATCCAATGCCGTCATCATCGGGTTCAACGTGCGCGCCGACCAGATGGCCCGGCGACACGCCGAGACCAATGGCATCGACATCCGTTACTACAACATTATTTACGATGCCGTCGACGAAGTCCGCAGCGCCCTGTCCGGCATGCTGGCACCCGAAAAACGCGAGGAAGTCATCGGCATCGTCGATGTCCGCGAAGTATTCACGGTTTCGCGCCTGGGCAATATTGCCGGTTGCATGGTCACCGATGGTCTGGTCAAGCGCGATTCCCAGATTCGTCAGCTCCGCGATAACGTGGTCATCTGGACGGGTACCATCGATTCCCTGCGACGTTTCAAGGACGACGTCCGTGAGGTCAAGCAGGGCTTTGATTGCGGTATTACCCTCAAGGGCCAGAATGACATCAAGGTAGGTGACCAGTTCGAAGTCTTTGAAATCAAGGAAGTGGCACGTACGCTTTAAGCCACAGGCAGATTATGGTCAAACACAAGCCACGCTCGGTCAATCGAAACGTCCGCCTGGCCGATCAGATTCAAAAGGATCTGGCCTCGCTGATTCAGCGCGAATTTGATGTCGCGCAGGTCGGCCTGGTCACCGTAAGCGGGGTTGAGCTGTCAACCGACTATGCCCACGCACGGGTTTATTTCACGGTGCTGGGCGCCGAGCCTGCCGAAACGCAGGAGGCGCTCAACGAAAAGGCGGGCATGCTGCACGGACACCTGTTCAAGATGCTGCGCATCCATACGGTGCCCGTCCTGCACTTCGTGCATGATGATCACGTCTCGCGCGGGGTGGAAATGTCCCGCCTTATCGACGAAGCCATGCAGTCGGATGCCCGCTTTGCTTCCTCCAACGGCTCCGGGGATTGAACCCAGGCAGTTGGCCGGGCTCATGTTCAGGCGATGGCAACCAGACGCGGTGAGCTGATTGACGGCATCTTGTTGCTGGACAAGTCCGAAGGCCCGTCCAGCAATCAGGTGTTGCAGCGCGCCCGACGCACCCTCAATGCCCGCAAGGCCGGACATGCCGGAACCCTGGATCCTTTTGCCACCGGATTGCTGGTTTGCTGCCTCGGACGCGCCACCAAGCTGGCCACACAGTTGCTCGAGTCTGACAAGACCTACGAGGCGACGCTGGAGCTGGGTGTGGAAACCGATAGTGGCGATCTCACCGGCACTGTCGTTTCCCGGGCAGAGCCTGGCATCATCGAGGCCATTTCGCGCGCTGACATAGACACCGTGCTGTCCGGTTTTGTGGGTGATATCCAGCAGATTCCGCCCATGCATTCCGCCCTCAAGCACAAGGGCAAACCGCTGTACCATTACGCCCGCCAGGGCGTGGAAATTGAAAGGCCGCCTCGCACGGTCACCATCCACGACCTGGCCTTGCTCGCTTTCGACAACACGTGTCTGCGTATCAGGGTGCAGTGCAGCAAGGGGACGTACATTCGGACGCTGGCGCAGGATATTGGCCGGGCCCTGGGCTGCGGTGCGCATCTCAGTGCGCTGGCACGCACCACGGTAGGTCCGTTTTCGCTGGATCAGGCCATCAGCCTTGATGATCTTCAGGCATTGCCGGATCCCCGCCGTGCCCTGATCCCGCTCGACCGCCTTCCTGCTGACCTGAAATTCAACTCATAACCCATAGGAAACCTTCATGAAACGTGCATTGCGCAACATTGCCATTATTGCGCACGTCGATCATGGCAAGACCACACTGGTCGATCAATTGCTCCGCCAGGCCGGAACCTTCCAGGACCACCAGGCGGTGTCGGATCGCGTCATGGATTCAGGTGACATCGAACGTGAGCGCGGCATTACCATTCTGGCCAAGAATTGCGCCGTGCAATACGAAGGCGTGCACATCAATATTGTCGATACGCCCGGCCACGCAGACTTTGGTGGCGAGGTGGAGCGCGTCCTGTCGATGGTGGATGGTGTACTGTTGCTGGTGGATGCCGTGGAAGGCCCCATGCCGCAAACGCGCTTCGTGACGCGCAAGGCATTGGCCCTGGGCTTGCGGCCCATTGTGGTGGTCAACAAGATTGATCGACCCGGTGCCCGGCCCGATGACGCCATCAATGCGACCTTTGACCTGTTCGACAAACTGGGTGCCACCGAGGAGCAGCTGGACTTTCCCATTGTCTATGCGTCCGGCCTCGGAGGCTACGCCGGTCTCGATGACACCGTCAGGGACGGTGACATGCGACCGCTTTTCGATATCATCCTCGAGCATGTTCCTCAGCGTGAGGACGATGTTGATGGTCCCTTCCAGATGCAGATCATCTCGCTGGACTACAGCTCTTATGTCGGCAAGATCGGCGTGGGACGAATCAACCGGGGCAGCATTGCTCCAGGCACGGATGTGCTGGTCCAGTTTGGCCCTGACGCGGCGCCATTGCGTGGGCGCATCAACCAGGTGCTGAAGTTTCAGGGACTGGCGCATCAGCCTGTAGAAAGCGCTCAGGCGGGTGACATCGTGCTCGTCAATGGCATTGACGACATCGGCATTGGCTGTACCCTGACCGATCCGGGCCATCCCGATGCCTTGCCCCTGCTGCATATTGATGAGCCCACCCTCACCATGAACTTCATGGTCAATACCTCGCCACTGGCAGGTCGTGAAGGCAAGTTTGTCACCAGTCGGCAACTGCGCGAACGTCTGGATCTGGAACTCAAGTCTAACGTTGCGCTGCGGGTCAACGACACCGGCGACGACACCGTTTTTGAAGTGTGTGGCCGGGGCGAGTTGCACCTGACCATCTTGCTGGAACAGATGCGACGCGAAGGCTACGAGCTGGCGGTATCGCGTCCACGTGTCCTGTTTCGGGAAGAGGGCGGCCAGACACTGGAGCCCTTTGAACAGCTGACCGTCGACATTGAAGATGACCATCAGGGTGGTGTCATGGAAGAGCTGGGCCGGCGCCGGGGCGAACTGCTGGACATGGCACCCGATGGCGCTGGCAGGACACGCCTGGAGTACCGCGTGCCGGCACGTGGCCTGATTGGCTTTCAAAGTGAATTCATGACGCTGACTCGCGGCACCGGCATCATGAGCCATGTATTCGACGAGTACGCCCCCATGCGTGAAGGTGGCGTGGCCAAACGCCGCAATGGCGTACTGGTCAGCCAGGACGATGGCCATGCCGTTGCCTACGCCATCTGGAAGCTGCAGGAGCGCGGCCGCATGTTTGTGTCGCCCAATGATCCCGTCTACGAAGGCATGATCATCGGTATCCACAACCGCGACAATGATCTGGTCGTCAATCCCATACGAGAAAAGAAGATGACCAACGTTCGGGCCTCGGGCAAGGACGATGCCGTGGACCTTGTGCCGCCAATTGACCTCACGCTTGAGCTCGCCGTGCAGTTCATCGAGGACGACGAACTGGTCGAAGTGACGCCTCAGTCGATACGGCTGCGCAAGCGCCATCTGCTGGAACACGAGCGCAAGCGTGCGGCACGTTCCAGCCAGACGGAAAGCGCCTGATCGTTCCGGATCAGGATTTGGGCATCATGGGTTCGGCTTCGCGCTGGCCCCTGACTGCCTCGCAGAAGGCATTGATGTGGTCCATGACCTCATCAA
Source organism: Burkholderiaceae bacterium (assembly GCA_035301405.1). GTDB lineage: Bacteria > Pseudomonadota > Gammaproteobacteria > Burkholderiales > Burkholderiaceae_B > JAJYRX01. The sequence continues at coordinate 1,726 of DATGUI010000046.1, read as the reverse complement.
TGCTGTCACTGATCAAGACCAGATCCATGTCCGAAGGGCTGATCATGTGGTTGCCAAGCTGTTGCTCGCGCACCCAGTCGAACAGGCCATCCCAGTAGCTGCTGCCTATCAGGAGAATGGGGGCAGGGGGTACCTTGCCTGTCTGGACGAGTGTCATGACTTCGAAGATTTCATCCAGCGTTCCCCAGCCGCCCGGCAGGCCGACGTAGGCTACGCTGTGCATGAAAAAGGTGGCCTTGCGTGAATAAAAATATTCAAAATTCAGGCTGTGGGTCTGATACGGGTTGTTGGCCTTTTCCTGCGGCAACCGGATATTGAGCCCGACGCTCTGGCCACCGGCCTCGTAGGCGCCCTTGTTTGCGGCCTCCATGATGCCCGGGCCACCGCCCGCGATGACAGGCAGACCCGCCTGTGCCAGCCGTGCGCCCAGCTGTTCGGCCAGTGCGTACCAGGGCGAGTCTTTTGGCGTACGCGCACTTCCAAATATACTGACCCCCCAACTGAGACTGTCCAGGGTATCGGCGGCAGACTGCATCTCTGCCATAATTGTGGGGATCTGCCGGGTGGCCGGCTTACGGATTATTTTTTTGTCTGACATGAAAAAAACCTTGTTGCTTGTTGACGGCTCCAGCTATTTGTACCGGGCCTACCATGCCATGCCCAATCTGCGTAATGCACGGGGTGAGCCAACCAGTGCGTTGTATGGCGTCATTGCCATGCTGAAAAGGCTGCAGCACGATTATCAGGCCGATTATGCCGCCTGTGTGTTCGATGCGCCTGGCAAGACCTTCCGGGACGATGTCTATCCGGAGTACAAGGCCAACCGTCCGTCCATGCCTGCCGATCTGGCCAGCCAGATCGAGCCCATTCATCGCGCCGTGAAGGCGCTGGGCTGGCCGGTGATCAGCCAGCCAGGGGTAGAGGCCGATGATGTCATCGGCACCCTGGCCAGACAGGCGACGGAAAAGGGATTGCATACCATTGTGTCGACAGGCGACAAGGACCTGGCACAGTTGGTCAATGAGCATGTTGAACTGGTGAATACCATGAACAACGAGCGCCAGGATGTCGATGGCGTGATCGAGCGTTTTGGTGTTCGGCCTGATCAGATAATCGATTTCCTGATTTTAACAGGTGATGCGTCGGACAACATACCGGGCGTGCCCAAGGTGGGGCCCAAGACGGCTGCCCGGTGGCTGACGGCACACGACACGCTCGAGCAGCTGCTGGAAAACGCCGAGAGCATCAAGGGAGTGGCCGGGCAAAACCTGCGCGATACCGCCGCGCAATTCCCCATGACCCGCCAGCTGGTCACCATACGGACCGACTGCGACATTGACGACGTGCCCAACAGCTGGGACAGCCTGGTGCCCGGCAAGGTGGATACCGATACCCTGGTCGACCTCTACAACGAGTTTGGCTTCCGGACCTGGCTGCGCGAACTCACGGACAATCCCGATGCCATTCCTGAACAGGACGCCCGCCTGCAGGCACCGGCCGAAGCCGCACCAGAAAAAGTCGACTACGTCACCGTGATCGACTGGGACACATTCAATCAATGGCTGCGGCGTATCCGCGCGGCCAGCCTGGTGGCACTGGATACCGAGACCACGGGGCTGGATCCCATGCAGGCCCGCCTGGTGGGCGTATCGTTGTCCATCGAGCCGGGCCAGGCCTGTTATATTCCGGTCGCACACCGCGGCCCTGACAACCCGCAGCAACTGCC
>DATGUI010000045.1:0-3779 GCA_035301405.1 Burkholderiaceae bacterium | reverse complement strand
CGTTCTCATTCGCGAATCGGGCGTGTCCGCTGAGCGGGTGGGGCCGGTTTATTACGTCGGGCATATCGCCTGGTGGGAAAAGGTCTGGTACTTCCTCGCCGAACGGGCGTTGCCGATGGCAGGAGCGACTGTTCTTCTCATCCTCCTCATTACGGTTTTTATCTGGAAATTATTGCGGAAAAGGGCGCATAGACGCTTGAGACATGAATCCTGATTCATTGCGTTCCCTCCTTTGGCGACTGGGTGCTGGCATGTTGATCCTCTTCATGCTGCAGCCTCATGCGCGCGCGGACACGAGCACCAGCGCCGTGCTCTGCGAGCAGCCGTGGCGGGCCTGGCAAAGTTTTCGCAATAACCTGATCTCTGCAGAAGGGCGCGTGATTGACAATTCCGACCCACGACAGATCACCACATCAGAAGGGCAGAGTTACGCCCTGTTCCTTGCCCTGGTCAATGATGACCGCGAGATGTTTCAGCGCTTGCTGGACTGGACCGAGAAAAATCTGGCGCAAGGGGATCTGACCCGACATCTTCCTGCCTGGCTCTGGGGCCGCCAGGACAACAATGACTGGGGCGTGCTCGATGACAATCCGGCTGCGGACTCGGATCTCTGGATAGCCTATAGCTTGCTGGAGGCCGGCCGATTGTGGGGAGTGCGGCAATACACGCTTTACGGCCATCTGTTGTTGCAGCGTATTGCCCGCGAAGAGATGGTGACGCTGCCTGACCACGGTGCGGTCTTGTTGCCGGGGAAAAGCGGTTTTGTAGATGACGACGGCTGGCGCCTGAACCCCAGCTATGTGCCGCCCCAACTGGTGGCGCGGGCGGCAACGGCTTTGCCCGACAGCCCATGGTCGGAGCTGAACGATAACGCGGTGCCGTTCCTGATTGACTCGGCACCGCTTGGCATTGCACCTGACTGGGTGGTCTGGGACGGCCAGCGCTGGACCTACCCCGGCCATCAGGAGCAATGGGCCAGCTACAACGCCATCCGGGTCTATTTGTGGACAGGCATGTTGTCAGATGATGCCTCACAGGCCCGCGAGCTGAAAGCGCATTTCCGGCAAGTACAGGATTTCATTGATCAGAACGGTCTGCCTGCGGAATCACTGAACGTGCTCGGGGGCGAGGCAAGGGGCGAGGGCCCGGCGGGATTTTCTGCTGCCCTGCTTCCTCTTTTTGGTCAGGATACCTTTGGCGAGTCGCAACGCCGGCGTGTTGAGGCCATAGAATTTGTCTCGCTGGGCTATTACAGCCAGGTGCTGGTCTTGTTCGGCCAGGGCTGGGACGAACACCGCTTTCGTTTTGACGACAGGGGTCGTGTCGCACCATTTTGGGAGGGCTGCCCATGATTCGTCATCTCTTTTTTCTGTATCTGAGCACGCTGCTGTTTTTTCCTGTGGTCCATGCCCAGGAGGCGGCACCCTTGTCCGAGCAAGGCGCCATGGAGCATCTGTTTTCTCAGATCGGGCATGGTGAAGTGCTTTACCGGGACGATATCATCCACGATGCCCTGAAGCGCCTGTATCGGATTGCACCGGATCATCCCCGCGGTATTCTTGCCGAAGTTCGTCTGGCCGTACGTCTGGGTGATGATGGCGAAGCACAGAAGCAGCTTGAGCGGCTGCATCGGGTCGCTCCTGAATCGGATGAATACAAGGATGCTGCCCTGCTGGTGGAGCTGTCGTCGTCCGAGTCCAGCGAGGTGCTGGCGCAAGCGCGTCTGTTGTCCATGGTGGGTCGTTACGATGAGGCCAGACAGCATTATGACACGCTGCTTCAGGGACGCTATCCCACACCGGAGCTGGCTCAGGAATACTGGCAGATGCGAGTCAACCAAGAGGGTGATCATCAGACTGCCATCGCACAGCTGAGCACATCGCTGGCCCGTTTCCCCAATCATCCTGCCCTGCTGAGGGCCCTGGTAACCTTCCATTTTGCAGTGGAAGAGCCTGATCAGGCCTACGCCTATCTGGGTGTGCTGGCGCGTAGCCGAAACGAGCGTGACTGGGCAGCTGATCGAGAATATGAGTACCTGAACAGTCTGCCTGTCAGTGAGCACAGCCATGATTTGTGGGCCGACTATCTGAGACGCTATGCAGGCTTGCAGTCCATGACCGACAGGGCGCAGGGAAAGTTGAACCATTATCAAGCGCTGCTGAACGATCCCGACTGGCGCGCGGGTCAGGAGGGCATCAATCTGGTCGAGCGGGAACAGCATCCGGCACGGGCCTTGCTCCTGCTGGAGCAAGCCCTGCAATCTTATCCGGATGATGTCGAAGTGATCGGATCTGCAGGTCTGGCGGCCTTGCGTCTGGGACGAAGACAGCAGGCGCTTCAATACTTTGACCGGGCCATCGAAACCGAAAGGCACGACGACCGGAAATCCCGCTGGATGAGTCTGAAAAACGCGACCGAACTGTGGCTGCTGCTAGAGCGGGCATCCCATGTTGAGGCGCAGCAGCAATGGCAGGAAGCAGAAAGGCTGTATCAGCAGGCATACCGTCAGGATACGACCAACATTTTTGCCATGGTGGGGTTGGCGCGGGCTTACGCAGGGCAAGGCGATGCGGACACGGCGTGGTCTTATTATCAGAAAGCCGCCACGATGGCCCCCACCGACGAGACAGCTCAGCGGGCCATCATCGCCCATGCTGATGCTCATGCGCCGCAACAGGCGCGGGAACTGCTGAGGCAGTTGCCCGCCAGCATGCAGGCGAGCACACTGATATCGCAGGCAGACACCCGTTATCAATTGGCCATTTTGCAAGAAGAGATTGATGAAGCCGAGGCATCAGAAGACTATGCTCATGCGATTGCCCTGCTGAAGCAGGCCCAGGGCCTGGCACCCGAAGACCCCTGGCTCAGCTATCGCCTGGCCGCCATGTTGCGCGACCAGGGAGAAGTCGATGCCGCATTCCGCGCCTTTTCGGTGCACCTGCAAGACCATGATGGTGAGCCGGCAACCCAGTATGCCCATGCCCTGTTGCTGGCGTCGGTTCAGCGCTGGGCCGAAGCCCGCGATGCCCTGGAACAGATACCGGCCGATGCGCTCACCGAGCCCATGCACGCACTCGCGCAGCGCGTGCATGAAAACGAGGTGCTCGACCGGGCGCAGGCGCTCTACGATGCGGGCGATACCCGCGCGGCCATGGCAGCTCTCAAGGCGGAGCCCGAGCTGACTGCAGGGCAGCTGCGACTGGCCGAGTGGTCGGCCGAGCAGGGCGATGCCCGGCAGGCGGTGCGGTATTACCGGCAGGTGCTGGAGCAGGAAGGCACACTGGCTGCCAATGACTATCGCGGGCTGGCGCGGGCATGGCTGGCGTCGGATCAGGATCCTCAGCAGGCACTGGACTGGTATGCCCAAGCCATGGTGGATATCGAGTTGCTGCCTGGCAAAGCCCTGCAACCCAGCCGCGATGACGTCGCCTTTACCCGGGCCATGCGCCCTGACGAGCAGGACGACTGGCTCAGGCGTGGCCTTCGTGCCGATGCTCACGAACTTTACGAGCAGCAAAACCCCACCATCCATCTGCACAACGACACCTGGTGGCGCAGTGATGGCACGCCGGGCCGGTCCCGGCTCAAGGCCAATACCACCATGCTCCAGATTGAATATCCCATCAAACGAGGCAAGGGATTTATTCGTGCCGACCACGTGCGCATGGATGCCGGCCGATTGCGTCGAGACCATACCGGCGTCTATCGGGGAGAGTTTGGTACTTGCGGTGCCGGAGCATCAGGTTGTCGTCATGGGCTCAAGCAGACCGCCACGGGGA
>DATGUI010000044.1:0-9565 GCA_035301405.1 Burkholderiaceae bacterium | reverse complement strand
CCTGTCCGAAGACTTCTCTCTGGAGGGCGCCATTGTTTGCCATGGCACCACCGTCGGGACCAATACGCTCATCCAGCGTCAGGGGGCAAAGCTTGGTCTGCTGGCGACAGCCGGTTTTACCGATGTGATCGAACTGCGCCGCCAGGACAGGCCCACGCTGTATCACCTTGCTGTCGAGGTATCCCAACCCCTGGTCCCTGCCGAACGACGTTTTGGCGTGCAGGAACGCATGGACGCCCGGGGGCAAACCGTTTCCGCCCTGGAAGATGTTCCGGCCCTGATCGAGAACCTGCGCGCTGCAGACACCGAGGCGCTGGCCATTTCGTTCCTGCATTCGTATGCCAATCCGGCCCACGAAGCCCAGGTGGAAGCAGCCTTGCGTGAAGCCTTTCCGAAGCAGTTCATTACGGTTTCCCACGATGTCTGCCCTGAATTCCGCGAATATGAACGTACGAGTACGACGGTCGTCAATGCCTATATCGGCCCCGCCGTCCAGCGTTATATCCAACGCCTCGAACGCGAAACCCGCGACATGGGTATTGCTGTCCTCATGATTGTCAAATCAAATGGCGGCCTTACCTCCCCCGGAAATGCCCAGCGCTATCCGGTTCACCTCATCGAGTCTGGGCCTGCAGCGGGCATGATTGCTACGCAGGCTTATGCCCGGGCATCGGGGCGGCCAAACATTATTGCCTTCGATATGGGTGGCACAACAGCCAAGGCAGGCGTGCTGGACAACTACGAACCGCGGGTTACCGACGAGTTTCGCGCTGATCGACTGATCGGCGGGCGTGACGTCGGCGGTTATCCCATCCGTAGTGCGGTGCTGGACCTCATTGAAGTGGGCGCCGGCGGTGGCAGTATTGCCTGGATAGATGATGGGGGTGTTCCCAAGGTAGGGCCCCAGAGTGCCGGTGCCGATCCGGGGCCAGCTTGCTACAGCAAAGGGGGCACGCGGCCCACCGTCACCGACGCCCATGCGGTCATTGGCACACTGAGCGCGGAAACCTTTACCGGCACGGGCGTGTCCTTTTCCCGTGGACTGGCCGTGGAGGCTATCCAGAATCATATTGCGGATCCGCTGGGGTGGTCGGTGGCCGCTGCGGCGCATGCCATTATCGACATAGCGGTTGCCAACATGACCGAAATGGTTCGCCTGGCGACCGTACGTCGGGGCTATGACCCGCGAGGCTTTTCCATCCTTGCTTCTGGCGGGGCCGGGCCGTTGCATGCTGCGGCCGTCGGGCTGGAGGTGGGTGCCAAGGAAGTGCTGGTGCCCCCGTACCCGGGAATCTTTTCAGCCTTGGGAGCAATGCTGGGTGAAGTCCGTCACGACCTTTCTTCAACCTTGCTGCGCCCACTGAAATCCCTGACATCCGATACCATTGCCCGCGCCATGGACGGACTCAACAAGCGGATAGATGACCTGCTGGCGGCCGAACCCGAAGATACCGGTCAGGCCATCTTTTACCGCACGGCCGATCTGCGTTTTGTCGGGCAGCTGTCCGAATTGCGCATTCCCCTGGGAGAGCGGGGTCAGCCCGTACCTGACATGGCCGCGATCGAAGCGCGATTCCGACAGGCTTATCAGAACGAGTTTGGCTTTGATCTTGCGGATTCCGAGGTCGAGATGGTCAACCTGCATCTGTCTGCCACCTTGCCGCTCAGGGTGGATACGGGTTTGCTGTTTACTCGCGGTGCCAACGCAAACGAGGCCAGGCCCTACCAGCATCGTAGCTACCTTGACCGGGAGGGGCAGTCGCAGGAAGTGCCCGTCTATCAAACCCATGAGTGTGTGGGCGCAACGTTGCAAGGGCCGAGCCTGCTGGATCATTCCGGCTCGACCATTTGGGTACCTCCGGGTATTTCGGCAATGGTCGATGCCGATGGCAGCGTTGTCCTCAATATTGAACGCGAGTGAATCACATGGATATGCAAGCTAAAACCCCGGGTATTCTGCAACGGGATCCGGTTACCTTCGAAGTCGTCAACAGCGCATTGCACGCCATCTGCGCCGAAATGAAAAGCGTCATCATGCGCACGTCATTTTCGCCATTGCTCAGCCTGTCTGCGGATCTGTCCTGTGTCTTGCTCGACAAGGATTGCAATGTGATTGCACAGGGGGTTGATATTCCCGTGCATCTTGGCGCCGCGCGTTACAGTGGCCGTGCCGCGCTGGCGCGCTATCCGATAGCAGACTGGAAGCCGGGTGATGGCGTACTGATGAATGACCCCTACGAAGGCGGCACGCACCTTCCGGACATGACGTTGATGACGCCTGTTTTTTCCAGGGATGCGCTGCTGGGCTTTGCACTCAGTCGCGTACATTGGCCGGATATCGGTGGCATCGCTGCAGGCAGTTCCAGCGTTTCCGATGAAATCATCAAGGAAGGCGTAAGGATTCCACCGATAATGATTCTGGAAGAAGGCCAAGTCCGGGAAGATGTGCTGCGCCTGATTCTTGCCAACGTACGCGTGCCCAGCGATCGAAAGGGGGATTTCCACGCAGCGCTTGCCGGCCATGCGCGTGCAACAGAACGTGTTGTGGAATTAAGCGAGCGTTATGGGGCGGCAACCATCATGGAAATCATGGATGCCACCCAGGTCTATAGCCGGCGACTGGTAGAGAATCGGTTGCGGGAATTGCCCGATGCCGACGTTCAACATGCCGAAGCGCTGGACGGCGACGGGATTGATCCGGACGCGGCACCCGTGGTTCGTGTCAGAATTAAAAAAACCGGTGCGGACCTGCTGTTTGACTTTACGGGCTCGTCTGCCTGTGTGGCCGGGCCCATCAACGCGCCATTGCCTGTTACGGCATCGGCCGTCTTTTATACTGTCCTCAGCTTTCTGGGTGGAGATATTTCCCCCAACTCGGGCGTTTATGCTGGTGTCGGGATTGTTGCGACGGAAGGCAGCATCGTGAATGCCCGCTATCCGTCTCCCGTCGTGGCGGCAAATACTGAAACCGCCAACCGTATTGCCGATATTCTGTTGGGAGCGTTGGGGCAAGCCTATCCCGACCTGGTCTGTGCCGGCAGCTACGGCTCGGCCTGTGTGTACACCATGGGCGGCATGGACCCCACTACCCAAAAACCCTTTGTTCACTACGAAACCATTGGCGGGGGCATGGGGGGCTCGGCAAGCGGCCCCGGCATCAGCGGGCATCGCGTACACATGGGCAATACCATGAACCTGCCCGTTGAAGGCATGGAAGCCAGCATGCCCCTGCGCTTCCTTGAGTACAGTATTGTCAGAGACTCGGGAGGTACGGGCAGGCACGCTGGTGGCCATGGCGTACGCAAGACCGTAAAGTGCCTGGCAGACAATATTCAAACCTCGGTACTGGGAGAGCGAACCCGAACACCCGCCGCCGGCATCAATGGTGGCAATGAGGGCGCATTGGCCAGTTTCGAGATTCATACGCCCGATGGCCCACGGACACTGGACGCAAAAAGCGGACCACACCGACTGATGCAAGGTGATCTTTTGATCATGACTACTGCGGGGGGTGGCGGATGGGGCAAGCCCACGCATCCTGCTTCTGCATCATCTTCTCAATCCGGAGCAAACGATGAGTAATCAAACCCTATCCCGAACACGTGTTGCATTGATCGTGCCGTCATCAAACACCGTCATGGAAAATGACTTGCACGCCGCTCTGCCAAAATCGGACTTCACTGTCCATACTGACCGCATGTACCTGACGGAGACCACACGCGAGCAAGAGCTGCGCATGATCGAAGACCATGCCCCTGCCGCGGCCAGTGATCTGGCCACCCTCAACCCCGACGTGCTGGTCTTTGGATGTACCTCCGCCGGCTCGCTGTTTGGGCTGGATTACGATGCCAGGATATGCCGGGAGCTTGGCGAGCGGGCCAACTGTACCGGGATGGGGGTGATTTCCTCCGTTGCTGCAGCCCTGGACAAGCAAGGGGCCAGGCGACTGGCAGTCATCACGCCTTATAACGAGGACTTGACCCAGTCCGTTGCCACAGCGGCCACGGCCAATGGCGCCTCTGGCCGCGAGGTGGTTTGTGCTTTCGGCATGGGCATTACAGACAATGAAGCCTTGGCCGCCCCCACGCCTGAAGACATTGTTGTGTTCAGCAAGGAGCAGCTGAAAGGCTATGATTTTGATGGCTTGTTCGTGTCATGTACCAATTTTCGCGCATACGAGGCACGCCATGTACTGGAAGAAACTTTCGGTGTCCCGGTGGTAACCAGCAATAGCGCCGTGATTGACGTCTTGCTTGCCATGAGAGACTAACCGTTGATGTAACCATCAAACCTCATGCCACGGTCTGATTTGTCAGGTGCTCATTCGTGATGTGTGCGAAGCCATTTTCTGTGCCAGCAGGCTCACTCGGGCCGGCGGGCATGCCGAATACGCCTATATACAACGCCCAGCACCAACGCCGCCAACGGCGCACCAACGAGTAATGCGATACGTGGCGACATGGTCAAGCCCAGCGTCAGGCCACCCTCGTACACCAGCTTCAGCAAACTGATCAGGTAATAACTGATAGCGATAATCGACAGGCCTTCGACCGCCCTTTGAATACGGATCTGCGTGTCAGCCCGTGCATTCAGTGCCTGCAGGATCTGCCCATTTTGTTCTTCCATTTCTACCTGCACCCGCGCTTGCAACAAGCTGCTGAGATGGGCAACCGTCTTGTCGATACGTGTCAGTCGCTGGTCCGTTGAAGAGCAATATCGTACCGTTGGCCGAAATCGGCGCGCAATGAATATACCTAGCTGCTGGCAGTCGCCCGTGCGGCTTTCGGATAATTCAGCGATACGCTCGAACACCAGCTCTGCATAGGCCTGGGTGGCACTAAAACGCAATCTGCTTTGCGCACTACTTTGTGTCACCCGTGCAGACAAACGTGTGATCCGATCCAATAGCGCCTTGGTATCCTGGGTTTCAGAGGCGTTGTTGGCTTCGGATATCTCAACAAGCTCACACTCGTAGTCACGCAGCTCGGCACTTAACGCCCGCGCAACAGGCAAGGTCAGTGATGCCATCAGCCGATACGTTTCAATCTCAAGCAGACGCCGCATCATGCGGCCCAAACGCCGGCCGTCCAGATGACGGTTCAAGACAAGCATACGGCAAAGACCGTGCCTGTCTACTCTCAGGTCGCTCCAGACAGACGCCCGGCTTTGATCAAGATTGGATCCCAGCGGATCGACAAAGCCATAATCATCCACCCCACCTTTCCACGATGATTCTGATTCCACTCGAATGTGGTTGGCGTTGATGAGTAATGCCGCATGCTTTTGGGCAATGGCAGCCAGCGCCGGCGGCAGTGCGGGCCATAGCGGGCCGTCCTCAAGCGGCGCCATCAAGGTAAGGGTCAGGAACTCCGTGTGCAACTCCCATTTCAGCAAAGCATTGCCAATGGCGAATTCTCCTTGCTGTACCTCCGGACCGGCATCAATACCATACTCGTCGCAGAAACCATTGACGATATGTCGGGCCGCATCATCCTGATCCAGAAACGCCAGGTGAAAAACGTGGGCCGGTGCATTGAAGTAGGTTGACGGGCGCGCATGCAACTCATTGTGCAGCGTCTGACGCAAGGGGTGCATGATATTTGAAGTCCTTGTCTGCTTGGGTTTGTATGATTGTGCGTCAGTCAATCATAGCGTACGGTGCGTCTGGAATGCCTTCGTGCTGCCCGGGAAGAAACTTTCGGTGTTCCGGTTGCAACCAGCAATAGCGCCGTGATTGACGTCTTGCTTGCCATGAGAAACTAACCACTCAATCAAACGCCATGGCAAGTGCCAACTGCACCCCATGATCCTGCAGCCGTCGTCCATGGCTGCCAGTGTAGGCAATGCGCAGCTGGCTGTGGCGTCCCAGTTGAGCATCCAGCCCCAGACTGATGTCCCAGCGCTGGCGCGGCAGTTTCGCCGCCTGTGAACCGGGCGTATGGCGGCCGGAAAACGGGCTTTGCAAGGGGTCGTACCGATAGTGGTGCGACGTATGCAGATGCCGCTTGCCGTGCAACTGCCGCCACCCCAGACTGGCTGACAGCGTGGCCAGGGTGTTGCCGGGCAGATCCAGTTGATGACGCGCCTGCAGCCCCAGGCTGGTGTAGCCGCGAGCATGGCGTTGTTTGTGCCAGGCCAGTGCCAGCGGGCCGCCCGTCTCCGTGGCGGCCCTTGCCTTGTGTTGCAGCCACACCGTTTCAATAAAAGGCTGGATGTGGGTGCGGGCATGCTGATGGCCCCAGGCATTCAGGGCCAGGCGACCAAATACCTGTCGCGTCTGGGCCCGATGGCTGAAGCGCGCCCCATGGGCCAGTTGCCCCGCCCATGCCGTGCGCTGGTTCTTGATGCGGTGGTGGGCTAGCGCTGCCCCCAGCGTGACCTCTGCCGGCTGAAATTCCCCATGGGCATACAGCCCCAGATGGCTGGTTTCGATACGGCTGCTGTCCAGGACACCCCGTATGTGGCTGTGGGAGCCACCGACCACACCGCCCAGCCGCCATTGAGGATGGATGTCCGCGCTCAATCCCACAAACACACCGCTGATATCCCTTGTGGTGCCTGCACCATGGCTTGCCAGGCTACCCGTGTGATTACCAGCAACATCACTGGTCTGATAATTGCCAGGGCCAGATGCCCGGCGCTCACCCTGAGAATGAAAGCCGTGTGCCCACAGCCCGGAGCGGCGCGTGCCCGTCTGGGTAATGGCCTGGCGAATAAACCGGCTGTCTTCCATCAGCCAGCCGGCTACAGTGCCGGCCCAGGAGGAGGGCACGGGCCGGGCACGGGATACCGGCGTGTCGGGTTGTGTGATCGGTGGCTCGTCTGCGTCATCAGCAGGTGGATCAATCTGTGAATCAGGTTTGGGATCCGGCTCGTTAACGGGGGCGAGGGCCAAGGTCAGGGACACCGCCATGTCGTCTTCAGAGTAATGAAGGCTGGGCATCAGCCAGGGCAGGGCAGATTCAACAGATGCAAACCGGCTACCCGCAAAACCTTCTTCGGCCTTGACCACGTCTTTATATGTCACTTGAGTGATGTTTTCCCAGTCGGATGGATTACCCTGTGGCAAGGCAAGCAGACGCCCACCCAATTGGGCGGCGCACGAAGGAGCCAGGACACCGCAGGCACCCACATGAACGCTGTCGTGCTGTTCGCCCACCCAGGTGCGCAGGGCCAGGGTACTGCCGTCTGCCAGCACCAGGCTATCGGAGAGTTGCAGCTGCGCAGGGGCGAAAGTGCCATTGTTATCGGGCGACGATATGGCCCGGCCGGGCTCCAGGCGTCCACCAGCCTTTACCGTAACTGCTGTCACCCCGTAAGGTAGCGACGACGCACCGCCCAGCCAGGCACCCGAGCCCACCGTGATGAGACCGCCGAACAGGTCAAAGCTATCCAGATACAGGCCGCCCTCACTTACCAGGAAGTGGGTGTGCGGAGAAATGGACCCGGCCTTCAGCCTGAGTGTTCCGCCCCCCTGCTTGACCATGTCATGAGCATTGTGGAAGTCGACCTGCTGTGTGGCGACACCGTCGTCCACCCGCAGATAAACCGGTGGAGCGGTATAGGGGACGCCTGCCGGCCACGCATGCGCCAGGTGATAGTCCACCGTTTCGCCCGGTTCATACACAAAGGTCTCGCCCGGCTGGAGAACAAAGGTTGTGCCGGGCAGGGGGGTGCCTCCAGTGCTCCCTCCGTTGCCCCCACCATCCGCCCATCCTGCTTCACCTGCACAGAAAAAGATGACGGCAGCAGCCATGAACCTCCATGACCTTGCCACACCACCCACATTTTTATTTGTTGACATACGCGTTTCCTCAGATGGATACATAAAAACCCTGCTGGGTAACAGCTATTGTCAACATGTAATATATTTTCACTATTAGTGAAAACCATAAGGGATAAAATTGTCCCGGTCCGTGAGTCCATGCGTTTCAGCGGCTTTTAGCAACCACGGAAGACCATCCTGTTCCTGCTCAAGAAGAGGGATTACAGACAGCGTTAGACACGGTTTGTAGCGGAACCGCTACAGCCGTAACCGTGCTGTCTTGCCTATAATCACGCCTGTTGTGTCGGCCGCCTGGCGGCAGGGGCGCGCCAGCACCAGCCGATAACACACTGACCCGTTTTCAGTCATATCACCAACATCACAAAGGTAATGGTTTTAAATGAACATCACTGTCGCCGGAACAGGCTATGTGGGGCTGTCGCAAGCCGTACTGCTGGCCGAAAACCACACGGTTACTGCGCTGGACATCGTCCAGGAAAAGGTAGAGCAGCTGAATCAGGGCGTATCACCCATTCAGGATGAAGATATTCAGCAAAGGCTTGATGCATACAAGCGCCAGGGAAAAATCAACGGCTACGGCAAGCCGGGCCTGACGGCGACGACAAGCCCGCAGCAGGCATACGAGCAAGCTGAATTGGTTATTGTGGCCACCCCCACAGACTACAACCCCAAGACCCATACCTTTGACACGCGCAGCATCGAGGCGGTGGTAGCTGATATTGGTGCCATCAATCCCAATATCACTGTCGTGATCAAGTCCACCGTGCCCGTGGGCTATACAGAAAAGCTGAAACAACAGCATCCGGGCCTGCACATCATGTTCAGCCCGGAGTTTTTGCGCGAGGGGCAAGCGCTGTACGACAACCTCTACCCCAGCCGCATCATTGTGGGTGAGCAATCCGAAAGGGCAGCCACCTTTGCCAATTTGTTGCTGGAAGGTGCCCGCAAAAAGGACGTGCCCGTGCTATACACCGACAGCACCGAGGCCGAGGCCATCAAACTGTTTGCCAACACCTACCTGGCCATGCGGGTGGCCTACTTCAACGAGCTGGACACCTACGCTGCCATGCACGGTCTGAACACCCGCCAGATCATTGAAGGGGTAGGGCTGGATGGCCGCATTGGTGACCACTACAACAACCCCAGTTTTGGGTATGGGGGCTACTGCCTGCCCAAGGACACCAAGCAACTGCTGGCCAACTACCATCAGGTACCGAATAATTTGATGAAGGCCATTGTGGAAGCCAACCGTACCCGCAAGGATTTTATTGCCGACGACATCCTGGCGCAGTTAAATGGAAGGGACTGCCCGGCTGGCGAGGCCACCAAGACAGTGGGCATCTATCGCCTGGTGATGAAGGAAGGTTCAGACAATTTCCGGGCCTCAGCCATCCAGGGCATCATGAAGCGCATCAAGGCCAAGGGCATACCGGTAGTGGTGTACGAGCCCGTGCTGGAAGACTCGCACTTTTATCACTCGCCGGTGATCAAGGATCTGGTGGATTTCAAGCGGAAAAGTGTCATTATTGTGGCGAATCGGCTGTCGGGAGAACTCAAGGACGTAAGGGAACGGGTGTACACGAGGGATCTGTTCCAGTCGGATGTGTGATGTAGCTCAAGGAGCAAGAATATCCGTATGCATTATTCTTCAAGGCGATAGCAACATTACATAGCTGCGTTTGTATATGGTCGTTTGTTGTGGTGGTCTGGAAACCCGTCCTAAGGCTTTTCTGCGAGGTTGGGGTACAAGAAGCATGCGCTGATTTTCCTGTACACTTT
>DATGUI010000043.1:0-31280 GCA_035301405.1 Burkholderiaceae bacterium | reverse complement strand
ACTCGATCTGCTCTCGAAACGGGCGCAGCAGGGAACCCAGCGAGGCCTCGTTGCTGATCGCAAACTGTGAGCTTTTTTCCTGCAGCAGCTGATCGGCCAGGCGGCGAAAGTCGTGCGTCAGTTGCAAACGGGTCTGTTCCAGTTCGCGGGCTTCGTGCTGGCGCGAATCGGCGTAGGCCTCCATCCGGGCCAGTTCAACGATGGCGTCGTCGCGCTCTGCCCTCAGCTGACTGGCCAGGCGCTTGAGACGAACACTGCGCCAACCAAGGACGATGGCGGAAACCAGCATGCCTGCTGCAAAAGCAGACGCCAGCAACCAGGATTCGAGCAGGACAATTTCATTCACAGACATGACATTGACGGGTTACCTCGCAAAGATGACTCTGATAGCATATCCTGACTGTATCACTGCGACAGCGCCCGTCGTCTGACTATGAGGATACCCAAGCATGATCAACAACCCTGACATTACCTTTCACGATGGACGTCACGCTCCCCAGCTCGGTTGCGGCGTCTGGCAGATTGACGACGACATCGCTCCAGGCATCATCAGCACGGCCCTCAATCTGGGCTACCGGCGCATCGATACCGCCGCCATGTACCACAACGAACGTGGGGTTGGCGCCGGCCTGCGCGACTCCGGCCTGCCTCGTGATGACGTCTTCATCGCCACCAAGGTCTGGAACACGGATCACGGTCACCAGGAAACGCGCCAGGCATTTGAAACCAGCCTGGACAAGCTCGGGCTCGATTATGTCGATCTCTATCTCATTCACTGGCCCGTACCCAAAGAGAACAAATACGTCGATGCCTGGGAAACCATGATTCAGCTGCGCGACGAAGGGCTGGCCCGATCCATTGGCGTATGCAACTTCAATATCGGGCACCTTGAGACCCTGCTTGATGCCACCGGTGTCATCCCCGTCGTCAACCAGATCGAACTGCATCCGCACTTCCAGCAGGCATCCCTGCGGGCCTTTCATGCCGAGCATGACATCCGCACCGAAGCCTGGAGCCCTCTTGGGCAAGGCAGCCTGTTACGCCATCCCGAGCTTCAGGATCTGGCGCGCAAGCATGATCGCACTGTCGCACAAATCGTTCTGCGCTGGCATAGGCAGCTGGGGAACATGGCCATACCCAAATCGGTCAAGGCCTCGCGCCTGGCCGAAAACCTGCAGATTGCCGACTTTGAACTGTCTGCAGCCGACATGCAGCAGATTGCTGCCATGGACCAGACGGATGGCCGCCTGGGCCCCGACCCCCAGCTGTTCCGATTACCGCACGGCTGATCCCAGATACGCTTCTTGCACAACGGGATCGTTCCGGATGGCTGCGGCGGGCCCCGAAGCCAGTACACGCCCCTGTGCCAGCACCGACACTCGCTGAGCAAAACTGAAGACCAGCTTCATGTCGTGTTCGACCAGCAGAACAGCCATCTCGCCCGACAAGGACTCAAGCAGATTCAGCAAGGCCGCGCCTTCGGCCGCAGGCAAACCGGCCGCAGGCTCATCCAGCAACAATACCCTGGGCCTGCGGGCCAGCGCCAATGCCAGTTCCACCAGCCGTTGCTGCCCATAGGCCAGCGTTCCCACCGGCTGATCGGCAAAATCTGTCATGCCGGTATTCTGCAGCAAGACGGCGGCCTCGTCCGTAACCGAGCCATAACACGACAGTGGACGCCACCAGCGGCCGCCCAGGCCCCGGCGCTGGCTGATGGCCATGGCAACCGATTCATGTGCAGACAACTGGGGAAACAGGCTGTTGATCTGGAAGGTACGCTGCAGACCCTGACGGGCGCGCTCGTCAGCCGGGGCCCGGGTCACATCGGCACCCGCCAGACAAACCTGACCTGAACCGGGAGACAGCGCACCGGTCAGTACGTTGATCAGTGAAGTCTTGCCCGCACCGTTCGTGCCGATCAGGGCGTGTCGTTCCCCCGGCATCAGCGCAAGGCTGACGTCTTTCAACACCTGCACCTGCCCATAAGACAGGCTGAGGTCAGACGCTTGCAGCACCGGTGTTGTCATCATCATGAATACTCCCGAGTGCGAGACAAACGCAACAACAGACCCGCAAGCCCGCCACCCCCGCCCAGCGCCACGGCAACCAGCAACACCCCCATGCCCAGCATCCAGTATTGCGGGCTGAACACCGCGAGTTGATCCTGAATCAGGGTGTAGATGACAGCACCCACCAAGGCACCTGTCAGGTGGCCGGCGCCTCCCAGCACCAGCATGATGAGCACTTCTGCGGATCGCTCGAAGCTCAGTACATCGACGCCCACAAACTGGGTGGTTTGCGCCAGTAGTGCACCCGCCACGCCAGCCAGCGCCCCGGAAAACGCAAATGCCTGTCGCAGCCGCAAGGCTACCGGCACGCCCAGGGCCAGCATGCGCTGGGGATTTTGTCTGATACCTGCCAGACTGATGCCAAACGGCGACTTCACTACCCGCCTTGTTGCATAAAACAGGATGAGCACCACCACAAAGCTATACAGAAATGCCGTCAACCCGAAGAGGTCAAACTCAAACCGGCCAAACACAGGCCCGACCTCCATGCCAAGCAGGCCGTCCGCCCCACCGGTTATCGAGGAGAATTGGCGGGCTGCCTCCCCCAGCAGCAGCCCCACGGCTGCCGTAATCATGAGACGTGACAGATCAGATCCGGGTACAACGAGCCAGGCCAGCAAATACCCCATGCAGGCGCAGACCATGGCAGCGATCAGCAGGCCGGATAGCGGCTCGGACCAGCCATGAACGGCCAGCAGGCCGGCCACATAGGCTCCCATTCCAAAAAACGCCGCATGGCCGATGGTGAGAATGCCCGCTACCCCCAATGCCAGGTCCAGGGATACAGCGAAAAGCCCCATGATCAGCATTTGTGTCAAGATAGGAAGGCTGTCGGGCAATAACCACGCAACAAGGGCCACGACCGGCCAGAACCCCGCTGCCAGGCGTTTCATGCCGACCCCTGCAGCACGGCGGCCGAGGGCCTGATCAACCCATGCGGGCGCCACAACAGCACCAGCACCATGATCAGGTAAATAAGAAACCCACCCAAGTCAGGAACATAATATTTTCCGAGCATGTCGACCACGCCAACAAGCAGCGCCGCCACAAATGGGCCCAGCAGGGTTCCCGCTCCGCCCACGCACACCACCAGCAAAAAGTAGACCATGTACTTCAAGGCATAGCCCGGCTCCATGCCCAGCAGCTCCAGACCCAGCCCGCCACCCAGCCCAGCAAGGCCCGAGCCCAGGGCAAAGGTCCAGAAAAAAAGTCGTGACACATTGATCCCCATGGCTGCCGTCACCTGTGGTTGGTCCACCGCAGCACGCAACCGCGCCCCGAATCGGGTACGCACGATGCCCAGCCACAATGCCAGACTCAGGATGGCACCAATGATGATCAGAAAAGCTCGATAGCGGCCGACCTCCATGCCCGCCAACTGCATCTGCCCCTGCAGTACCGATGGCAATGCGATGGTCTTGAACGACGGACCAAAGGCAAAGGTGGCCACCGCCACGCCCATGAACACCACACCAATGGACAACAAGACCTGATCCAGCGCATGGCCGCCGTACAGGCGGCGAAACAGCAACCGCTCGAGCACGGCACCGGCTGCCGCAGCCAGCAAAAAGGCCGTGAGCATGGCAACCATAAAACCCCAGTTCGTATATTGCATGACCATCCATGCCGCATAGCCGCCCAACATGGCAAACACACCGTGAGCCAGATTCACAAAGTTCATCAGACCCATGGTCACAGAGAGCCCTGCCGCAAGCAGAAAAAGCAGCATGCCGTAGGCAATGCCGTCAAACAACACCACACCATTCATAAACAGCACCACCCAAAAACAGGCCGTTGCAGGGGATAGTAACAAAATACTGGCCTGACATGGCTAGCGTGTGCTAACATAAAAGAGCCTTTTTGTCCATATGCATACAAGGGCCGGACATGTTATTGCCGCGCCCCGACAGCTTTCACTTTTCAAGGAGCAATCTACTACATGGCAAAAGAAGAACTGATCGAAATGGGTGGACTGGTTACTGAAGTCCTGCCCGATTCCCGCTTTCGTGTCACGCTTGATAATGGCCACCCCATTGTCGCCTACACGGGCGGAAAAATGCGCAAGCATCACATCCGCATCCTGGCTGGAGACAAGGTCTCCCTGGAAATGTCTCCCTACGACCTCACCAAAGGTCGTATCATCTTCCGCCACATCGCCGGTCGCACGCCCAGTGCCACCCGCAGTCAGCGCCGCCGCCAATAATCATCATCCGCGGCCGGCCCTCCTGTGCGTCACTCCGCCCCTGACACCTACGTCACGCCCGATGCCCATTCGGCCCTGACACGTCTGCCATCCTGGCACGCGTTTGTTACCGAGGCAAGACAGCACCGCCTTGACTCCAACATCCTGCGCATCATTGACGCAGCAGGTCTTGCGCTCGACATCAGCGCGCAGCATCAGTCATCATCGCTTGACACCGCTTTCGGGAACTTGCTGAACGCGCGCGACTTCAAGCAGCAGCGTCAACAACTGCTGGCGGGTGCGCCGGTCAATCTGACCGAATCGCGCCCCGCCTGGCACAGCGCCCTGCGCGCGCCTGCACCGCCCGATCCCGCCATCACTCACGAACGGGCCCGGGTCAATGCCTTCGTCCGGATGGCCGACTCCAAGCGTCGCTGGCGCAATATTGTCCATATTGGCATTGGCGGCAGCGACTGGGGCGTTCGGCTGGCCGTCCGGGCCTTCGGCTATACCGGCATGTGGAGAAAAGTCCGGTTTGTCTCCAACATCGATGGCCATGCCATCGCTGGCGGGCTGGCAGGGCTGGATCCCCACGACACCCTCATTGTCCTGGCGTCCAAGTCATTTACCACTGCCGAAACCCTGAAAAACGGCGCAAGGGCCGTCGAGTGGCTGAAGAGCGGCGGGCTTTCAAACCCCTGGCAAAATGTCGTTGCCATTACTGCCGAAACAGATCGTGCCTGTCAGTGGGGCGTACTCCCGGATCACGTCTTCCGGCTGTGGGAATGGGTAGGCGGCCGGTTTTCCATCTGGTCTGCCCTCAGTCTCACCGTGGCGCTTGCCATCAATACCGACGTCGTTGCCGGCATGCACAGTGGTGCCGCCGCCATGGATGCCCATTTTGTCGAAGCGCCCCTGGCCCACAATGCGCCGGTGCAAATGGCCATGGCCGGCATCATCAATCGCAGTATTCATGGCTACGGTTCGCTCAATCTCGCCCCTTATGACTTTCGCCTGACTGAACTCGTCCCCTACATCCAGCAACTGGAAATGGAATCGCTGGGCAAATCCACGCTGGTCGGCGGCGCACCCGCTGATGTCCCCACCGGCCCGGCTGTCTGGGGCATGCCCGGCACCGATGCCCAGCACACCTTTTTCCAGTGGCTGCACCAGGGCTCCGATGGCGCCCCCGTGGATTTCATCGTATGCCAGCATGCCGACCACTCCTGGCCCGAGCACCACCGCAGCCTGCTGGCCAACTGTCTTGCCCAGCGCGAAGCCCTTTTGCAGGGCAAAGGGCTTGATGCCGCCCGCCAAGAATCCCTCCGCGGCGGTGCCAGCGAGTCGGAAAGCCGCTGGCTGGCACACCACCGTACCCACGCAGGCGGGCGTCCATCCAGCCTGATTGTGCTGCCCAGGCTGTCTCCCTATACCCTGGGTTCATTGCTGGCACTCTACGAACACAAAGTATTCGTACAATCCGTTGTATGGGGGATCAATGCCTTTGACCAGTGGGGTGTCGAGTATGGCAAGACACTGGCTGGTAACATTGATGCCCAGCTGGCCGGCAAGCCGGCCAGTGCACAGGCACCCGAGCACGATGCCTCAACCGCTCACTGGATCCATACATTCGGGCCGCAGAGCTGATTCTTCACGGACCCGACTGATTTTTTTCATATACGCATGCCGGCTGCGCAACCTCACCCTCCAACTGATGCCATCATTGCCTTTGACAACGTGTCATTGGGCTACGGCGATCTCACTGTCCTGCAAGGCATCAGTGCGACCGTCCACGCCGGTCAGGTCATCGCCCTGATGGGCGGATCCGGCTCGGGCAAGACCACGCTGCTTCGGGGCGCCACCGGGCAAATCCGTGCACGCCAGGGCAGTATCTACCTATTCGGACACGACATGGCAGCAGCGCATGGCGAGCGGTTGCGCGAGCTCAGGCAACGCATGGGCGTGCTGTTCCAGCAGGGTGCCCTGTTCACGGATCTCAACGTCTTTGAAAACGTGGCCTTCCCCTTGCGCGAGCACACCCGGGTATCCGGCGCACAGATTGCCGACCGGGTCCTGGACAAGCTCGAGGCCGTGGGTCTCCGGCACGCCGCTCATCTCCAGGTCTCGGAAATATCCGGTGGCATGGCCCGTCGGGTAGCCCTGGCACGGGCCATTGTGCTTGAGCCCGAGCTCATTCTCTATGACGAGCCCTTTGCCGGCCTGGACCCCATCTCCCTGGGTGTCACCGCCCGCCTGATTCGGGAACTGACCAACCGGCTGAACTGCGCGTCCGTGCTGATTACCCACGATGTCAGCGAATCCTTCGCCATTGCCGATCACGTCTATATGGTCGGAGAGGGGCGCCTGATTGCCAGCGGTACGCCCGATGACCTGAACGCCTCACCCGACCCGCTCGTCCGACAGTTCCTGCGGGGCGAACCCGATGGTCCCATTGGCTTCCACTATCCGTCCTCGCCAGCCTTCGAGCACTGGCTGGCAGACCACCAGAAGCGCTTATGAGAAAAATCGCAGGGTTTCTTACTGCCCTTGGTGGCAAGGTACGAACCACGGTGGTTGGCCTGGGCGCATTCACCCGGTTTTTCCTCGATCTGCTGCGGCGTTCCAGCATTGTGTGGAAACGGCCCCGGCTGGTATCGCAGCAGGTTCACCTCATTGGCAACCACTCGCTGATCATCATTGCCGTGTCTGGCCTGTTCGTCGGCTTCGTGCTCGGTCTGCAAGGCTATTACACACTCAGTCGCTATGGCTCCGAGCAGGCACTGGGCCTGCTGGTTGCGTTGTCCCTGACCCGCGAGCTTGGCCCCGTGGTCACGGCACTGCTGTTTGCCGGCCGCGCGGGCACGTCCCTGACGGCCGAGATTGGTCTCATGAAGGCAGGCGAACAGCTGGCTGCCATGGAAGTCATGGCGGTCGACCCGCTGCGCCGGGTCCTGGTGCCCCGTTTCTGGGCAGGCATGATCGCCATGCCCGTGCTGGCCGCCCTCTTTTCCATGGTAGGCATACTGGGTGGATGGTTTGTCGGTGTAATCATGATAGGCGTTGACCCCGGCGTCTTCTGGTCTCAGATGCAAGATGGCGTGGACGTTTTTGATGACATCGCCAATGGTGTGATCAAAAGCGTGGTCTTTGGCCTGGCGGTCACCCTGGTCGCCCTGCATGCCGGCTGGACGGCCCGCCCGACACCCGAGGGGGTTTCACGGGCCACTACACGCACCGTTGTCCTGGGCTCACTCTGTGTCCTGGCACTTGACTTTATACTGACGGCATTGATGTTCAGCAACTGATTGGTCCTTGTTCAGGCAGAAAACACATGACGCATGAAAAAACAGACTTCTGGGTTGGCTTGTTTGTCCTGCTGGGCGCGATTGCACTGGTCTTTCTTGCGCTGCGGGCAGGCAATCTCAGCTCTTTCTCCTTGACACCCACCTACCAGGTCCATGCCTACTTTGACAACATGGGCGGGCTCAAGCTGCGTGCCCCGGTCAAATCCAGCGGCGTTGTGGTGGGTCGTGTCTCTGATATCCGCTTTGATATCGACCGATACCAGGCGGTGGCCACATTCGACCTGGAAAAGGGCTTCGACTTTCCGGCCGATACCTCAGCGTCCATCCTGACTTCCGGACTGCTGGGTGATCAGTACATTGGCCTGACTCCGGGCGGTGACGATAAAATGCTGGCTGACAACGACGAAATAAAATACACCCAGAGTGCTGTGGTGCTCGAAGAACTGATCGGCAAGTTCCTCTACAACATGGCTGGCGACTGATCTCGTCACGCCACTATTCAACTATCTACCTGACCCGACCGCGACCACCATGCTCAAACAAGCTTCATCCCCATCCCGTCTACGCCTGGCAGCCAGTGCCCTGCTGGTGGCTGGCTGTCTCGGGAGCCCTGCGGCGCTGGCCCAGCACAGCAACCCCGATGACCCGCTGGAGAACATGAACCGCGCCATCTTCAGCCTGAACGACAAGGTCGACCGGGCGCTGATCAAGCCCGTCACGCTCGCTTACACCGAACTGACGCCCAAACCCGTACGCAGCTGCATCGGCAACATATTCGGCAACCTGCGCGATGTCTGGTCAGCGGCGAACAGTTTCCTGCAGGCCCAGGGCCATGACTTTTTCAACACGCTGGGCCGGGTGCTGTTCAACTCCACCATGGGGCTGGGTGGCTGCATTGATGTGGCCTCCCGAAATGGGGCACATAAAATTCCCAACGATCTGGGCATCACCCTCGGCGTCTGGGGGCTCAAGCCCGGTCCCTATCTCGTGCTGCCCGGGCTTGGCCCCAGCACGCTGCGGGACGGCACCGCCACGGTAGGTGGCTTTGCAGCCGGCATCTCGCCCACCACCCCGCTGTTTGCCATTGACAACGTTGCGCTTCGCAACACGGTAATCGGGCTGTATGCCGTCAATGTCAGGGCTGATCTGCTTTCTGCAGACCGGACGGTTGACGACATCGCCCTTGACCGCTATAGCTTCGTGCGCGACGCCTACCTGCAACGACGCCAGTCTCAGGTCAATCGCCGGCGTGGTGATGACTCCCTGCCCGACTACGATGACGACCTGCCAGATTACGAAGACGATCTGCCAGACTACAACGAAGACTGAACCCTTCTGTAACGGGAATCTGTCCGGCAGAAACATGTTGGCCCGCAGACATCGTTTAAAATGACATCCATGCTCTATACAAACCGTATCTATCGTGTGCTGCACCGGTTGCCGCTTGCCATCCTGCTGTCTGTCGCGCTGATGCTCGTCGCAGCGGGCGCCTCGCAGGCCGCCGACATTGATCCCAAGGCCCATCCGACCGAATTCATCGAGGCCGTGGCCGATAACGCCCTTTCCATTGTCAAGGAAGAACAGGACACCATCATCGACGGTGATCTTGAATCCATTCGCCAGATGGTTGACGAACACGTGCTGCCCTACGTCAACATGGAAAAGACAACCCGCCTGGCCACCGGTCGGTATTGGCGTCAGGCCTCCGCCGAACAACAGCAAAAACTGGTAGAAGCTTTCATGGGCACGCTCATCCGTACCTACAGCAGCGCGTTCAAGGGCATTGACCAGAAAACCCGTCTCCAGCTCAAGCCTTTCAGGGGCGATCCGGACGCCGATGATGTCGTGGTTCGGTCTACGCTGGTTCAGGGCAACGGGCAAACGGTCGACGTAGACTACCGCATGGAAAACACCCCTGACGGCTGGAAAATCTACGACATCAACGCCGAGGGCATCTGGCTCATCCAGAATTATCGCAATCAGTTTGCCGAACAAATCTCCAAGAACGGAATTGACGGCCTGATCGACGCCCTCAACAAGCGCAATCTGGAACCCTGAGCCTCAACCACACGGCTCAGGCCAGCGGTCCATGCATACCACGCCATGGCCTATAATTTTGCGTCCGGCTTCAATCTGAAAGCCGGGCCTTTCCCTTCCAATATGCCAGCTCTTTTACTCGAAAACGTTTCAAAAACCTACGCTCCGCAGCCGCGGCGGCTCAGGCAGGTCCTGGCCGGCCAGGCAGCCGATCCCGGTTTCCAGGCACTCACCAACATCTCCCTGCGTGTCGAGCACGGCGAATTCTTCGGGCTGCTGGGCCCCAACGGGGCCGGCAAGACCACGCTCATCTCCATTCTGGCCGGGCTGGCACATGCCACCACCGGCCGCGCTCATGTCTGCGGCTACGACGTTGTCGACGAATTTCGGCAGTCACGTCGTGCGCTGGGCGTCGTCCCGCAAGAGCTTGTTTACGATCCGTTTTTTACCGTACGCGAAACCCTGAGAATCCAATCGGGGTATTTTGGTCTCAAGAAAAATGACGACTGGATAGACGAGATCCTTTCCAACCTGGGCTTGAGCGACAAGGCCGAGGTCAACATGCGGGCCCTGTCCGGAGGCATGAAACGGCGTGTTCTGGTTGCCCAGGCCCTGGTTCATCGCCCTCCCGTCATTATTCTTGATGAACCAACGGCCGGCGTTGATGTTGACCTCAGGCGCACCCTCTGGGAATTCATTTCCCGTCTGAACAAGCAGGGGCACACCATCTTGCTGACCACGCACTACCTTGAAGAAGCCGAGGCCCTGTGCCAGCGCATTGCCATGCTGAAAGACGGCCACCTGGCCGCCCTGGACAAGACGGAGTCCCTGCTGGCACGCTTTGGGGGCGCCGACCTTGAAGACACCTTCGTGCGGATCATGCACGAGGACCCGGGCATGACCGAGGTGAGCGCATGAGCACCAGACCTCAAGTCGCCATCCGCACGGATCTCGGATCGGGCTTTCCCACCCTGCTGATCAAGGAGCTGTCCCGATTCTGGAAAGTCGGCTTTCAGACCATTGCCGCCCCCATTGTGTCGGCCTTGCTTTATCTGCTTATTTTTTCGCATGTGCTGGGTGATCGCGTACAGGTGTACGATTCCCTGCCCTACACCTCATTCCTGATTCCCGGGCTCATGATGATGAGCATGCTGCAAAACGCCTTTGCCAACCCGTCGTCTTCTCTCATTCAGAGCCGGATCACAGGCAACCTGGTGTTTATTCTGCTGCCGCCCCTGTCACATCGTGAAATCTTCTCCGCCTACGTCCTGGCGGGCGTGATCCGCGGCCTGTGTGTGGGGGCGGGCATCTGGCTGGTCGCCCTGCTCTTTGTCTCGCTGCCTGCCCACAATCCGTTGTGGGTCATCACTTTTGCCGCGCTGTCTTGTGGCATCATGTCAACGCTGGGCCTGATTGCCGGCCTGTGGTCAGAAAAATTTGATCAACTGGCGGCATTCCAGAACTTTCTCATCATGCCGGCCACCTTCCTGTCTGGCGTCTTCTACTCCATTCACAGCTTGCCACCTTTCTGGCAGGCCGTGTCGCAGTGGAATCCCATCTTCTATACTATCGACGGTTTTCGCTATGGCTTTTTTGCGGAATCCGATGTTTCGCCCTGGCTGAGCCTCACCGCCGTGAGCACGGCTTTCATTCTGCTGTGCCTGTTTGCGCTGCGCCTGCTTGCCACCGGTTATAAATTAAGGAACTGATCACTATGTTGCCCACACCTGAACAGGTTCGACAATACATTGCCGACAACCTGCCTTGCGACCATATCGAGGTACGCGGTGATGGACACCACTTCGAAGCCATCATTGTCAGCCCCGAATTCGAGGGCAAGCGCCGCATCGCCCGCCACCAGCTGGTATACCGTGCGCTGGGCGACCGCATGAAACAAGAAATCCATGCCCTTTCCATGCAAACACTGACACCGGCTGAACACGCCTCTTCAGCCAATGGATAAGCTGCGCATCACAGGTGGCCAGCCACTGCACGGCGACGTCCTCATTTCCGGCGCCAAGAACGCAGCCCTGCCCATCTTGTGTGCCAGCCTGCTGACGGCCGACACCCTCACCCTTGAAAACGTTCCCGAGCTGAACGACATCCAGACCACCCTGCGCCTGTTGCGCATTCTGGGGGTGGAAACGGCCAATGGCCGCGAGGGGCATGTCAGCTTGTGCGCCCGGGAGGTCACCCAGGTCGAAGCCCCTTATGATCTGGTCAAGACCATGCGGGCCTCCATACTGGTGCTGGGCCCCCTGCTGGCACGTTTTGGTGAAGCACGCGTCAGCCTGCCCGGCGGCTGTGCCATCGGTCAGCGCCCAGTTGATCAACACATCAAGGGGCTGGAAGCCCTTGGCGCAGAAATCAGCATTGAACACGGCTATGTGGTGGCTCGCGCTGACCGGCTCAGAGGCGCCACCATTCGCCCGGACATGATTACTGTCACGGGTACCGAAAACCTCATGATGGCAGCTGCGCTCGCTGACGGACGTACCATACTTGAAAACGCAGCCTGCGAACCGGAGGTCGTGGATCTCGCCAACCTCCTGAACAAAATGGGTGCCCGCATCCAGGGCCAGGGAACGGCACGTCTCATCATTGATGGCGTCGACAAGCTGCATGGCGCACAACACCGCATCATTGCCGATCGCATCGAAGCCGGTACGTTCTTGTGCGCCGTGGGGGCCGCCGGAGGCGACATCACTCTGCGCCGTGTTTGCCCGGACACCATGGGCGCCATACTCGAAAAACTGCACGAGACCGGTCTCGACCTCGAGTGTGGGTCGGACTGGATACGCGCACGCATGGCTGGCCGGCCACGTGCCTGCGACTTCCGTACACAGGAATATCCCGGGTTTCCCACCGACATGCAGGCACAGCTCATGGCCCTCAATGCCGTTGCAGACGGCACAGCCGTCGTGGTGGAAAACATTTTCGAGAACCGCTTCATGCACGTGCTGGAACTTTGCCGCATGGGGGCCGACATTGACATCGACGGCGCGACCGCCGTCGTCAAGGGGGTGAACGGCCTGTCCGGCGCCAGGGTCATGGCTACCGACCTCAGGGCATCAGCCAGCCTGGTCATAGCCGGTCTGGCCGCCGAGGGTGAAACCATTATCGAACGTATCTACCACCTTGATCGCGGTTACGAAAACATGGAGCACAAGCTGGGTCAGGTGGGTGCAAGAATAGAGCGCCTGACAGGAGCCGCCGCATGACACACAAGGACGCTGACCGACCTCTGACATTGGCCCTCTCCAAAGGACGCATATTTGAAGAAACCCTGCCCCTGCTTGAGGCAGCCGGTGTCACGGTCGAGGGCCATCCGGAGCAATCCCGCAAACTGATTCTGCCCACCAGCAACCCCCGGCTGCAACTGATCATCGTACGCGCCTCCGACGTTCCCACTTACGTCCAATA
Source organism: Burkholderiaceae bacterium (assembly GCA_035301405.1). Classification (GTDB taxonomy): domain Bacteria; phylum Pseudomonadota; class Gammaproteobacteria; order Burkholderiales; family Burkholderiaceae_B; genus JAJYRX01. The sequence continues at coordinate 18,264 of DATGUI010000043.1, read as the reverse complement.
TGGCGCAGCCGATTTCGGCATTGCCGGCAAGGATGTCCTGGATGAACACGCCGCCACGCATCCTGGCGGACTCTACCAGCCCACGGATCTGAATATTGCCCGATGCCGGCTTTGTGTGGCGGTGCGCGAGGGCTTTGATTATGAGTCGGCGGTACGCCAGGGTTCGCGCCTGCGCGTGGCGACCAAATATGTCGATGCCACACGCCAGCACTTTGGCCGCAAGGGTGTCTACATTGATCTCATCAAGCTGTATGGCTCCATGGAACTGGCCCCGCTGGTGGGGCTGGCCGATGCCATTGTGGATCTGGTATCCACCGGCAACACGCTGCGTGCCAACCACCTGGTTGCCGTCGAAGACATTGCCGACATATCGGCCCGGCTCATCGTCAACCAGGCAGCCCTGAAGACACGCGGGCATCAGTTGCAACCCCTGCTGGACACCTTTGCCACGGCATCCCGCCCCCTGTCGGGCACTTCCGGTATAAACTGAGGATATCCTGTCAGCACCTTGCAGTGCCACCAATTTATTACGCCATGTTATTGATCAATCGGCTTGACTCCCAGGCCACTGACTTCGACAGCCAGCTGAAGACGCTGCTCGCCTACGACGCCACCGAAGACGACGCCATCGAGTCCCGAACGGCTGACATTCTCAAGAACATACGCAACCGTGGGGATGACGCCTTGCTGGCCTACACCCGGCAGTTTGACAATGTCACGGCCAGTACCGTGGCTGAGCTCGCCATCCCCCTCAAGCATTGCCAGGCTGCACTCGACGGCCTCGATGCCGAACTGCGCCAGGCCCTTGAGGCCGCCGCCCACCGGATTCGCCAATATCACGAGCACCAGCGAGGCGAATCATGGTCCTACACGGAAGCGGATGGCACCGTGCTGGGGCAACGCGTCACACCCATCGACCGCGTCGGGCTCTATGTACCGGGTGGCAAGGCCGCCTACCCGTCTTCTGTTCTCATGAACGCCATTCCGGCCAAGGTTGCTGGCGTGCCCGAGCTCATCATGGTCACACCCACCCCGGGTGGCGAACACAACCCGCTTGTGCTGGCAGCCGCCGCCCTGGCTGATGTCGACCAGGTATGGGGCATAGGTGGTGCCCAGGCAGTGGGTGCACTGGCCTACGGAACGGCCAGCATTGCCGCCGTGGATAAAATCGTCGGCCCAGGCAATGCCTACGTGGCCGCCGCCAAACGCCGGGTCTTCGGCACCGTCGGCATCGACATGATTGCCGGCCCAAGCGAAATCCTCATCATCTGCGACGGCACCACGCCTTCCGAATGGATTGCCATGGACCTGTTCTCCCAGGCCGAACACGACGAGCTGGCCCAGGCCATTCTTCTGTGCCCGCATGCCGCCTACCTTGAGCAGGTCGAGACCGATATCGCCCGCCTGCTGCCCGACATGCCGCGTGCCGACATCATCCGCACCAGCCTGCGCAACCGGGGTGCCCTCATTCAGGTCAGCGATCTGTCCGAAGCCTGCGAAATCGCCAATCGCATTGCCCCCGAGCATCTCGAAATCTCCACTGAAAATCCCGAACAGGTGGTTGAGCAAATTCGCCATGCCGGGGCCATCTTCCTGGGGCGTTACAGTTCCGAATCCCTGGGCGATTACTGCGCCGGCCCCAATCATGTGCTGCCCACGTCGCGTACCGCGCGGTTTTCCTCTCCGCTGGGGGTATACGACTTCCAGAAACGTTCCAGCATTATCAACGCCTCCGCTGCCGGGGCCCAGACACTCGGCCCCATCGCTGCCACCCTGGCCACTGGCGAAGGCCTGCCCGCGCATGCCGCCAGCGCGACCCTGCGCCTCCAACCTTCTTCAGACTGAAACCCTATGCGTATCGCCGACATTACTCGCAATACCAATGAAACCCGCGTTCGGGTAACCATCAACCTGGATGGCACCGGACAACGCACCTTGAACAGTGGTGTACCGTTTCTCGATCACATGCTCGACCAGATCGCCCGCCATGGCCTGATCGACCTCGACATTCATTGCGACGGCGACACCCATATCGACGATCACCACAGCGTGGAAGACATCGGCATCACGCTTGGTCAGGCCTTTGCCAAGGCCCTGGGCGACAAGAAAGGCGTGCGGCGCTACGGTCACGCCTATGTGCCGCTTGACGAATCCCTGTCCCGCGTCGTCATTGACTTCTCCGGACGTCCGGGTCTGTTTTATCAGGTGCCCTACACGCAAATGCGCATCGGCAATTTTGATGTCGAGCTGGCCCGCGAATTCTTCCAGGGCTTTGCCAACCACGCGCAGGCAACCCTGCATATCGACAACCTCAAGGGCGAAAATGCCCACCACCAGTGCGAGACCATTTTCAAGGCCTTTGGTCGTGCCGTTCGCATGGCGATTGAAACCGATCCTCGCAACGCTGACGTCGTCCCATCCACAAAAGGGGTACTCTAGCCATGCTGCTGATCCCGGCCATCGATCTTCAGGACGGAAAATGCGTCCGTCTGCGTCAGGGCAAGTTTGATCAATCCACCGTGTTCTCGGATGATCCCGGGGCCATGGCAACGCAATGGGTAGAACAGGGCGCACGGCGCCTGCACCTGGTGGACCTCAATGGGGCAGTGGCAGGCAAGCCCAAGAATACAGCCGCCATCCGGGCCATTGTGGAGGCCGTCAACGAACGCGTTCCCATCCAGATAGGGGGCGGCATCCGCGATCTCGACACCATCGAAGCCTATCTTGATCTGGGCATCTCGTACGTGATCATCGGTACGGCTGCCGTCAAGGACCCTGCCTTCCTGAGTGACGCCTGCAGCGTATTCAACGGCCATGTCATTGTTGGCCTGGATGCACGCGATGGCAAGGTGGCCACCGACGGCTGGAGCAAGACCAGCCGCCACGACGTGCTCGACATCGCCAAACGGTTCGAAAACGAAGGCTGCGAAGCCATCATCTTCACCGACATTGCCCGCGACGGCATGCTGGGCGGTGTCAACATCGAAAGCACGCAGCGTCTCGCCGAGCACATCCACATCCCCGTCATTGCTTCGGGCGGGGTACATGACCTGGACGATATCCGCGCCCTGTGCCAGGTTGCCGAATCTGGTATCGAAGGGGCCATCATTGGCAGAAGCCTCTACGAAGGAACCCTTGACCTGGCCGAAGCCCAGGCTCTGGCTGACGAACTGACACGCTGAAGCAAAGGCGGCACACACATGGAAACTGCAACACCCGCACGTATCATTCCCTGCCTGGACATCCAGGATGGCCGTGTCGTCAAGGGCGTGAATTTCATCAACCTGGCCGATGCCGGAGATCCTGTTGAAATTGCCTTGCGCTACGCCGAGCAGGGTGCCGACGAACTCATTCTTCTTGACATCAGCGCCACCACGCAAGGGCGCACCCACACGACGGAACTGATCCATAACATTGCGCGGCAAACCCGCCTGCCCCTGATTGTCGGCGGCGGCATACGCAGCACGGCCGATATCCAGCGCCTGCTGGACGCCGGCGCGGCCCGGGTAACCATCAGCAGTGCGGCTATCCAGCAACCCGATCTCATCAACCAGGCAGCGGCGCAGTTTGGCTCGGCTCCCATTATCGTGGCCATAGACGCTCGCCGCAGGCATACTGATGGCCCCACTCCCTACTGGGAGGTTCTGTCGCACGGCGGTACTGAAAGCACAGGTCTGGAGGCCACCGACTGGGCCCGGGAAATGGCGCGGCGCGGCGCGGGTGAAATCCTCCTTACCAGCATGGATCGCGACGGCACCAAGGAAGGCTTTGACCTGGCACTAACCCATGCCGTGGCTTCAGCGGTGAATATTCCCGTCATCGCATCAGGCGGGGTCGGCAACCTGCAGCATCTGGCCGACGGCATAATCAAGGGCGGTGCCCAGGCCGTGCTGGCCGCCAGCCTGTTTCATTTCGGGCAGACTACCATCGCCCAGGCCAAGACATTCCTGGCCGAACAGGGGGTGGTGACGCGGCCCTTGCCCGCTTCCGGCTCCCGTTAGCCCATGTCCAGCCCGGATTCCCGCCTCCCCTGGCTCCAGCAGGTCCATTTCAATACCGATGGCCTGGTCGCCGCCATTGCTCAAGATGCCCACAGCGGACGGGTACTCATGCTTGCGTGGATGAATGCCGAGGCCCTGGCCGAGACCCATCGCACCCGGCAGGCCGTGTACTGGTCGCGTTCGCGTCAGGCACTCTGGCGCAAGGGGGAGCAGTCCGGTCATACCCAGCAAGTGCACCGCATGCAGCTGGATTGCGATGGAGACGCCGTCCTGCTGCACGTGACCCAGCACGGTGGCATCGCCTGCCACACCGGCCGCCAATCGTGCTTTTATCGTGAGCTCCCCCCTGACACGCCTGAACAGGCTCAGTGGCTTGAGACCGAGCCCATACTGAAAGATCCTGGCGATATCTATTCATGACCCCCTCTGACAGCACCCGCATACTGAGTCGCCTGGCCGACACCCTGGAAAGCCGCCTGCCTGCCCGCGGAGGCGATCCAGCCGCGTCATACAGCGCCCACCTGCTCAGCCAGGGGCCTCACGCCTTTCTGAAGAAGATCGGGGAGGAAGCCACGGAGCTGATCATGGCCAGCAAGGACGACGTGGCACAAGACATCGTCTCGGAAACAGCAGACCTCTGGTTTCATTGCCTGGTCGTGCTGACGCACCATGGTTTGCGGCCCGAACAAGTGCTTGAGGAACTGGCCCGGCGCGAGGGGTTATCAGGGCTGACCGAAAAAGCGCAACGCGCCGACAAGCCGCGCAATGGCTGACGTCACCGGCATGCTGGCCTGGTCGGACGCGCCACCCAACACATTGACAGAAAACACAATACAATAGGTGATTGCATTGCTGCCACAAGGCGAGTCAATGTCTTATCAAGCCAGCCCCGTATCGTGTTGTCATGAGTCAAGATTGTCTGTTCTGTAAAATTTCGCAAGGCGAGATCCCGTCAAAAAAAGTCTATGAAGATGACGAATTCTTCGCCTTTCACGACATCAATCCCGCCGCACCGGTACACTTGCTGGTCGTGCCCAAGCAGCATGTCACGTCCATGCAAACGGTTACCGAAACGGATGCAGGCTGGCTGGGGCGCATGATGATACTCGCCGCCAGCCTTGCTGAAGCCAACGGCTGTCGTCCGGGGCCAGAAGGCGGCTTTCGACTTGTCACCAACACCGGTGCAGATGGCGGTCAGGAAATCGATCATCTGCATTTGCATATACTTGGGGGCGAACGCCCCTGGAGCGAACGGGCGCGGCCCAACGCTTAATCAGATACAAAGGAGAATCATCATGGGAACATTCAGCATCTGGCACTGGCTGATCGTGCTGGTCATTGTGGCCCTTGTCTTTGGCACCAAAAAACTGCGCAACATGGGTGAAGACCTCGGTGGCGCCGTCAAGGGCTTCAAGAAAGGCATGGCCGACGCCAACGAGCCCGAACAGCCCGCCGTCACCCAGGAAAAGTCCGCCACTGATGAAACCATAGACGTCCAGCCACGGGAAAAGACAGACGCCTGACACCCCACCGCTGCCACGTGCCTCTTCCCTTGCCTGTCCTGAGCCACCATGTTTGATATCAGCTTTACCGAGTTGATGCTTATCGGCGTCGTCGCGCTGGTTGTCATCGGTCCCGAGCGCCTGCCAAAAGTGGCCCGTACCATTGGCCACCTGGTGGGGCGTGCGCAACGCTATGTCGGCGACGTCAAGAGCGATATCCAGCGCGAGATGGATCTCGAAAAGCTCGATGACCTGAAAGGCCAGATGGAAGACGCCGCCAAGTCGGTGAAAAGCTCCATGAAAGAGGCCACCGACAACCTCAAGGACCCCTTCGAAGAGGCGCGCAGCTCTCTGAAGGAAGCCTCGGAATCCGTTGACACGCTGGTCAAGTCTGCACGCGACGAGCTCGAGGGGAAAAGCACCACCGAGGATACTGCCCCAGACAGCGACCACGATGACACCCCTGCTTCAGATACGTCGTCCACGCCAGCCGAAACCGCTTCGGAACCCAGGCCCGCCAGCCATGGCTCGCCTTCAGACACCGAGCTGGCCGATGCACGGCTTGCGCAGGCACAACAGGCGCAAGCCAACGACACCACCCCTGGCAATACGCCTCCTTCCGAGACTTCATCGTGACGCAAGACGCCCCGGCTGAAACCTTCATTTCGCATCTGGTCGAGCTGCGCACCCGGCTGGTACGGGCTGCTGCAGCCATACTCGCCATATTTGTTGTCCTGTTCCTGTATCCCGGGCCCTCAGCCATATACGACGTCCTGGCACAACCCATGCTGACCACCCTGCCCCAGGGCACCCGCATGATCGCCACGGGCGTGGTGACACCGTTCATGGTGCCCATCAAGGTCACACTGCTGGCCTCGCTGGTGCTGGCGCTGCCCTTCGTGCTGTATCAGGCCTGGGCCTTTATCGCGCCGGGGCTGTACCAGCACGAACAACGCCTGGCCCTGCCCCTGATCGCCTCCAGCACACTGCTGTTTCTCCTGGGCATGGCATTTTGCTATTTTGTCGTCTTCAAGACCGTCTTCCAGTTCATCACCAGCTTTTCACCGCAGTCCATCACACCAGCGCCCGACATCGAGGCCTATCTCAACTTTGTCATGACCATGTTCATTGCCTTTGGCGTGACATTCGAGGTACCAGTGGCCGTCGTGCTGCTGGTCAAGAGCGGTATCGTCACCATCGACAAGCTGCGCAGCATGCGCGGCTACATTATTGTCGGGGCCTTTGTCATTGCCGCGGTGGTCACACCGCCCGATGTACTCAGCCAGTTCATGCTCGCCGTTCCCCTGTGCCTGCTGTTCGAGGTCGGTCTCATCATTGCCTCTCGCATACAGAGAAAACAGCCGCAAACGGCGGATGCCGAGGACGACTCCCTCACTACCGAGGACTAGGGAATCCGCCCATACGCGCATTCGTGTGCTCGTGTGTTCGGGCCACTCCCTGACCGCATCGCTGGCAAGCGCCCCTGCCCACAACAGGAGTATTCATCGATGCCCCATTCGCCTTCCGATCCTTCCGTCAATCACCTCGAACTTGAAAGCTGGCTGAATCAGCTGCTCGCTGCGGATCAATTCAAGGATTATGCGCCCAACGGTCTGCAGGTCGAAGGCTGTCCCGATATCCGTCGCATTGTTACGGGCGTGACGGCTTCCCAGGCGCTCATCGAGCACGCAATCCGCAACAAGGCAGATGCCATCATCGTTCACCACGGCTGGTTCTGGAAGAATGAATCGCCCTGCGTACGGGGGTTTCGGCGGCGCCGCATGGCCAGTGTGCTGGCCCACGACATCAATCTGTATGGCTACCACCTTCCGCTGGATGCCCACCCCACACTGGGAAATAATGCACAACTGGCGCGCGTGCTGGGGCTGACCCCCGATATCAACCCCAGTAGCCAGCCTGTCACCTTTGGTCATGCCGGCCTGGTGTGGTCGGGGCAGTGTGATCCCTGCACGGCAGACACGCTGGCTCAACGCATACACCAGGCGCTTGACCGCCAGCCCCTGGTGGTGGGGCCCGCCGAACGAATGATACGACGCGTGGCATGGTGTACCGGCGGAGCCCAGAGCATGCTGCAGGACGCCATTGACCACGGGGTCGATGCCTATATTACCGGCGAAGCATCCGAACAGAACTTCCACATGGCCAATGAGGCGGACATTGTTTTTGTGGCTGCCGGACACCACGCCACCGAACGTTACGGCATACAGGCGCTGGGCAATGCCATCCACAACCAGTTTGGCATACCGGTAGATTTCATTGACCTGGACAACCCGATTTAACGGCTGCCTGCCTGCTTGCCCAGCAAGTCACGAATTTCGCGCAGCAAGACCACATCGTCCGGATCGGGTGCAGGCGGCTCTTCCGCCGCTTCCTCTTGCTTTTGCAAATGCAGCCGGCTGCGTGCCGAATTCACCATCTTGACCAAGATGAACACCACAAAGGCCAACAGGATGAAGTTGATGAAAACGGTAAGAAAGTTACCCCACGACAACACCACCGCGCCCGCTTCGGTGAGGGCATCGTATGTTTCCGGGCCGTTGTAGCCTGCCGGATGACGCAACACCATGAACCGGTTGGTGAAGTCCACCTCGCCTCCAAGAATGAAACTGACGATGGGCATGATAATATCCGAGACCATCGAATCGATGATCTTGCCAAACGCCGCCCCGATGATGACACCCACGGCCAGATCGACCATGCTGCCCCGGACGGCAAACTCCTGAAATTCCCTGAGAAAACTGCCTGTCTTGCTCATAATCAACTCCAATCAATGCACCCGTGTGCAGGCTGACGCTATAATAAGCTGACTGTAACCCTGTATGTGGTCAACAACTGTAAATGACACGCCTCTTTGCGGCACCAACAAGGAACATAGAATGACTGAGCTCACGATACGGCCTGAAGATGAAGCTTCGGTTGACCCTGACCTTCCTCCTGATCCTCAACGTCGTTTCTGGGTAGCCACCGCATGCGCCGCTGGTGGCGCTGCAACGGTCGGCGCGGCTGTACCCTTTGTCGGCTCATTTGCCCCCTCTGAAAAGGCCCGGGCTGCCGGTGCCCCGGTCGAAGTCGATCTGTCTACCATCAAGGCTGGCCAGCTGCGCACGGTAGAATGGCGTGGCAAGCCCATCTGGGTCATGCGTCGCACCAGCGCCCAGGTTGAAGACCTCAAGTCTCTCGACGGCAAGCTGGCCGATCCGGATTCGGATCGCCCTGGCTATACGCCCGACTGGGCCAAGAACCGGCATCGTTCGCGCGATCCGGAGGTGTTCGTTGCCATCGGCATTTGCACCCATCTGGGCTGCTCGCCTACTCCCGAACTGGACGCAGGCCCCGGGCCCAATCTGCCCGCCGACTGGAAAGGCGGCTATTTTTGCCCATGTCATGGATCATACTTCGATCTGGCCGGTCGGGTATATAAAAACGTCCCCGCACCCGACAACCTCGAGGTACCGCCTTATATCGTCTCCGACGATGGCATGACCGTCACCGTCGGGGTAGACGAAGATGGCACGGCCTGATTTCCCGGCTCGCCCTCAAGCACGCACCCCGCTTATCACACGCCTGGCAAGTTAGAAAAAGGAGCCTTTTCATGGCTGGCGAAAAAACCGTCGAAACGACTGGACTCTTGGGCTGGATTGACAGACGTTTCCCGCTGTCTGATCTGTTCAAGCAGCACATGTCAGAATACTACGCACCCAAGAATTTCAACTTCTGGTATTTTTTTGGGTCATTGGCCTTGCTGGTACTGGTCATCCAGATCGTCACCGGCATCTTCCTGGTCATGAACTACAAACCCGACGCCGAGCTGGCCTTCAACTCGGTAGAATTCATCATGCGCGAAGTCCCATGGGGCTGGTTGATCCGCTACATGCACTCAACCGGCGCATCCATGTTCTTTGTCGTGGTTTATCTGCACATGCTGCGCGGTATGTTCTATGGTTCATATCGCAAGCCTCGCGAGCTGGTCTGGATCTTCGGTGTGGCCATTTTTCTGGCCATGATGGGCGAAGCCTTCTTCGGCTACCTGCTGCCCTGGGGCCAGATGTCCTACTGGGGTGCACAGGTTATCGTCAACCTGTTCTCCGCCATTCCCCTTATCGGCCCTGAACTCGCCATCTGGATCCGCGGTGACTACGTCGTCTCCGACGCCACGCTGAACCGCTTCTTTGCCTTCCACGTCATTGCCATTCCCCTGGTACTGATTGGCCTCGTCGTTGCTCACCTCATCGCCCTTCACGAGGTCGGTTCCAACAACCCCGATGGCATTGAAATCAAGGACGGCCCCAAGGACGCACGCGGTTTCCCGGTTGATGGCATTCCCTTCCACCCCTACTACAGTGTGCACGACATCGTCGGGGTCGCAGGCTTCCTCATCATCTTTGCCATCATCATGTTCTTCATGCCGGAAATGGGTGGGTTCTTCATTGAATACAACAACTTCATTCCGGCCGACCCGCTGAAAACCCCCGAGCACATCGCTCCGGTCTGGTACTTCACGCCGTTTTATTCCATGCTGCGTGCCACGACAGCCGACTTTACCTGGGTGCTGGCAGCAGGTGCCGTGGTCGCAGCCATTGCCTTGCTGTTCAAAGGCGGCCTGCGGGGCATCTGGCGCCTGATCGTACCCATCGTGTTACTGGCCTGTGCGGTTCTGTTCCGCATCCTGGATGCCAAGTTCTGGGGAGTGGTGGCCATGGGTGGTGCGGTGGTCATCCTGTTCTTCCTGCCCTGGCTTGATCACTCGCCCGTCAAATCCATACGCTTCCGTCCCGGCTGGCACAAGGTCCTGTACGGCATCTTCATTGTCAACTTCCTGATGCTGGGCTATCTGGGTACCCAATCCCCAACGCCCACCTTCAACCTCATGAGCCAGATTGGCACCGTGATTTATCTGGTGTTTTTCCTGGCCATGCCGGTCTGGAGCCGTATCGGCCCCTTCAAGCCCGTTCCTGAACGCATCACGTTTCGTCGAAAATAGGCCTACAAACACGGATCAACCATGATTAAAAAGCTGCTAGCCACCCTCGCACTGTCATTTACCTGTGCATTGCCTGCCGTTGCAGCCAGCGGGGCCGATATCACTCGTGCCCCCGATCGCCTCAACGATATGGCTGCACTGCAAAATGGCGCCAAGCTCTTTGTCAATTACTGCCTGAGCTGCCACAGCGCCCAGTCCTTGCGCTATAACAAGCTCACCGAAATTGGCCTGAGTCAGGAAGAAATCGAAAACAACCTGCTGTTCACTTCGGACAAGATTGGCGATGTCATGGAGATCGCCATGACGCCTCAGGATGCAGAAAAATGGTTTGGTACCAACCCGCCTGATCTTTCTGTCATCGCGCGGTCACGCTCGCAAACCATGGGCCCATCGGGCGTTGACTATGTCTACAGCTTCCTGCGTGGCTTCTACCGCGATGCCACCAAACCCACCGGCTGGGACAACACCGTCTTCCCTAGCGTTGGCATGCCACATGTACTCTGGGATCTCCAGGGTGAACGCACCCTGTCACGCACCACCATCAAACAGGAAGACCAGGAAGATGGAAGCAAGGCATGGGTACGCACCGACGCCAGCTTTGACGAACAGGGCTTCTCCAACATAGAGTCAAGCGTGCTCGACGACTATAATGCTGATCCCGTCGACACCATCAAATTCTCACAAGCCGACAGCAGCCAGGCGGCAGCCTACGATAGCGACATGGCCGACCTGGCCAACTTCCTGGGCTGGATGGCCGAACCCAACCAGCTGTTTCGCAAAAAGCTGGGTATCTGGGTGCTGCTGTTCCTCGGTCTTTTCCTCCTCGTGGCTGTCCGCCTGAACGCAGCCTACTGGAAAGACGTCAAATAGCGTTGCCTCACCCCTGGCCCGGAGCCCGCTCTCCCCGGCCCCCTGACGGCAACCCGCTCCGGCCACAGGCACACCTCATCGTCGCCTGTGGCTTGCCGTTCAGTCATGGTGTCCGCACACCTTCATTCATTTTTCACTGGAACACTGCGACATGATGCTGCTTTATTCTGGAACGACTTGCCCGTTTTCACAACGGTGCCGCTTCGTGTTGTTCGAAAAAGGCATGGATTTTGAAATCCGTGACATCGACCTCTACAACAAACCCGAAGACATCGCTACCATGAACCCCTACGGCGAGGTTCCCATCCTCGTCGAGCGCGACCTCATTCTCTACGAGTCAAACATCATCAATGAGTACATTGACGAGCGCTTCCCCCACCCGCAACTCATGCCGGCCGATCCCATCATGCGTGCCCGCACCCGTCTGTTCCTCTTCAACTTTGAAAAAGAACTGTTCTCTCACGTACGGGTACTGGAAGACCGGGGTCAACCCACCGAAGAACAACTCGCCACGGCACGTCGCCACATCCGCGAGCGCCTGTCTCAGCTTGCCCCCATGCTGGTCAAGAACAAATACCTGCTGGGGGACGAATTCTCCATGCTGGACGTTTCCATCGCGCCCCTGCTGTGGCGCCTGGACCACTACGGCATCGAGCTTCCCAAAAGCGCAGCGCCCATCCAGAAGTACGGCGAACGCGTCTTTTCGCGCCCCGCCTACATTGAAGCCCTTACGCCTTCTGAAAAGGTCATGCGCCGCTGATCTGGCCAGGCCACGCTATCCTTATGCAAGAAACATCCACCAAGCCCTATCTGATTCGCGCGCTGCACGACTGGTGCACTGACAACGGCTATACCCCGTATATCGTCGTCAGCGTGGATGACAATACCCTGGTTCCGGTGGCTCACATTCACGATGGCCAGATCACGCTCAATATTGCTCTGCTCGCTACCAACGGTCTGGTCATCGGCAATGAGTTCATCGAATTCGAAGCGCGCTTCAGTGGCAACGTCGAACATATCGTTGTGCCCATTGCCGCCGTTTCAGCCATCTACGCCCGTGAAACCGGAGCCGGCATGGGTTTCGATGTTACCGAATCGCAGCCGTATCCGGGTACCGAAGCGGCGCCGGACGCCGACGGTACCGATACCCAGCCAGCCCGTCCCGAGCTGGCTGGCAGCGCCGGCAAGCAAGGCACGCCTGCGGGGCCTGACGACAAAAAGCCCGATGATGGCAAACGGCCGCAGCTGAAAATCATCAAATAGGCGCCATGACGACACCTCGGATACGGGCATGTCGACACACCCTGCAAGCCCGGGAAGACGACCTTGTCGGCCCGGAATGGGTTATACTGCCTAGTTCTTTATTGCGGGGCCGGCTTAGCTCAGTTGGTAGAGCAGCGCACTTGTAATGCGAAGGTCGGGGGTTCGACTCCTCTAGCCGGCACCAATAATTGGCGGGTACATACCCGCTATAAAAAACCTCCTGCACAGGAGGTTTTTTATTGGGAAGACACCTGATTCATCTTGCGTCTGCAACCGCCAACCCCATTGATTTCACATCGGTCAGCGGGACGCTCTGGCATCATGCGTCGGCCATTGCTGCTCGGCATCCAGCTTGACCAGCGACGGCTTTTGTATCTTGCGACTGGGTGTTCGTGGAAACGCATCAACATACGTGATGTAACGCGGCACCTTGAACGGGGCAAGCAGTTGCTGGCAATGGGCAATGATCGCTTCCGGCGGGCAATGCTCGGCTGCGATGCCCTCCTTGAGCAAGATATAAGCTTTGACTTCCTCACCTCGCACCGGATCAGGGACGCCAACCACGGCTGCTTCAGCAATGTGGGAATTTTCCAGCAAGGTTGCCTCGACTTCACGGGCCGCAACGTTCTCGCCAGATCGCTTGATCATGTCTTTGGAACGACCCACCAGATAGTAGAAGCCTGCGCTGTCGCGCTGAAAGACATCACCCGTCCGAAACCAGTGCCCGTCGAATGCCCGGGCATTCTCTTCCGGGCGTTTGTAATAGCCCCACAGGATGGAGCGCCCGGAGACCATCAATTCGCCTGGCATGTTGTCGGGCACGTCGTGGCCGTTTTCGTCCACAATCCGAAACGCCCGGTGAGCCACCGGCAAGCCACAGGTCTTGTCCATGGCACGCTCATCAGCCCCGTTCGGAACCAGCAAGGCCAAGCCAATTTCCGTCATGCCATAGCCTTCGCGTGCAATGGCAGAAAAGCGTTTCTTGAACTCCTCGCGCGAAGCATGGCTCCAGCCATAGATGCTTGCGTACTGAAGCGAGAGCCGGGCGTCTTGCGGGCCTGCATGCTGAGACCTCAGGGCCGCCTCGGGGAAGATGCAGTAATGGATGTCACGGTGCTCCAGCCAGTTGTAAAATTGATTCAGGCGCATCCGTTTTGCGATATGTGCGGTGCCGCCCAGTTGGAGCGCCAACAAAAACAGCCACATGCCGTCCATGTAAAAGAACGGTTGCCAGATCAGGACGTTTTTCATCGAGTTGTTGTTGATGTGCGGAGCAGCCGCCACCTGCGTCAACAGCAGCCAGTAATCATGGCTCAGCATGCACCCCTTGGGAAATCCGGTCGTACCCGACGTATATTGGATGTTGAGCAAATCCGTTCGCGACACGGCAAAGGGTGGCTCGAAATCAGGCTGGCCATCATCGACCAGCTGTTGCCAGTATGCAAAGCCATCCTGCGCATCACCGTGGATGATCACACCGCGCCGGGTCAGCAGTTCCAGCCGGTCTTCTATTTGCTCGAACAGTTTCAGATACTCGTCTGCCACGATGAAAAACTGGGCATCCGAATCCGTCAGCACAAAGTGCAGATCATTGAGACGGTAAGCGGTGTTGACCGGAATCATGACAGCCCCCAGCCGTGCCAGGGCAACCCAGGTCACGGGAAAGGCGGGCAGGTTGCCAAGCATCACAGCCACGTGGGTGCCCTTGCGTACACCCATGGCAAGCAGGCTGCAGGCCAGTCGGCTGGCCTGTTCGTCAATCTGGCGGTAGGTCAGCTCCGCGCCCTCATCAAACCAGACCCCTGCCACCTTGTCTGCATGAGCGGTAGCGGCAAGACGTATGGCATCACCCAGCGTATCGGGCATGCCGGCATTTTCTACCGTCGCCCGGATGGCAGCAATTTCATGGTGGGCATGCGCATCAACAGAAGAGACATCAGTATTCATGGGTTTTCTGGTCAGGAATCGGCGAGGGGGAGCGCCTTGTTGTCAGGGTCTAGCAAATAGGTGGCTCGCTGCAGGCGGTACAGGTGTGTGCTGTACTGGATGGCATCGCGACGTGGCATTTCCACGCCACGATTGAATGCTTCCATTTCTATTTTGACGGACAGCGGAGGATGCGAGGCAATCACAGTCGCTATTTCCATGGCCCGATTCATGAGTTCATCCGGCTCCACCAACTCGTTGATCAGATGAAACTTCAGGGCGTCTTCGGCGCTCAACGGCTCACCCGTCAGCAGCATGGACATGGCAACCGTACGCGGCAGATGACGACCCACCTGGGCCAGGCCGCCGGCTCCGGCCATTCCATAAGCAATCTCGGGAAACCCGAAAAATGCCGAAGGCACGGCAATGCGGATATCCGTGTGCGTGAGCAGATAAAACAGCCCCATGCCCAAAGCAGGCCCATTAACGGCAGCAATAATGGGTTTATTACGCTCCATCAGGGCAGTCTCCCGCTCCCAGCCAGGACGACGATCTTGCCGGTTGGCCGCTGACGGACGGAAGTGTGCGTCAAGGTCCGCCTTCAGGGAACCTTGGCCCCACGGATGCTTGATATCATCTCCCGCACAGAACGCGCGGTCACCCGCGCCGGTCAGCACGCCGACATGCGCCTGTTCGTCGGCGAGGAAGGATTGCAAGGCGTCGTGGAACTCCTTGTGCATGAGCGGTGTGAACGCATTGACCTTGGGGTTGTCCATGGTGAACACCCCAATGTTGTTCTGACGTTCATAGATAATGGGCATGTAACGGCTCCTGATGCTGAAAGGGCAAAAACTCAAGAAGAAGCACTGAACTTCTTGCGCAGAATTTCGGTACTGACGATGGCGGTGGTCGATGCAATGATGAGGATGCTGGCCACGGCGGCAACGGTAGGCTGCAGTTCCAGACGCACATCGGCCCAGATCTTCATGGGCAACGTCTCCTTGCTGGAGAGGAGAAATTCAGCAATGATCAATTCATCGAACGACACGAAAAAGCATAGGGTGGCGCCCGCAACCATGGACGGCAACAGGCTTGGCAGCGTGGCCGAAACAAACGCCCGTACGGGACCTGCGCCCAGCACCCTGGCCGCCCTTTCGATATTGCGATCCACTTTTTTCAGGGCAGAGCCGACGATCAGGATGATGAAAGGCAAGGTCACGGCTGCATGCGCACCCGCCACGACATATTCGTTGTCGGTCAATCCGGTTTTTACCGCGAGCACAAACACGCCCACGGCAAGAAAGATATGAGGAATGATGAGCGGTGAGGTCGCAAAATACTGAACCAATGCTCGCAGGGAAAGATTCTCCCTATCAAGTGCGATGACGGCCAAGGTACCGGTGAATGTCGCCACCAGACTGGCAATAATGCCGATTTTCAGTGACAGCAAGGTGGCACCCGTCCACGCCTTGCTGGCCATGAATTCACGATACCAGCGCAAGCCCCAGTCAGTGGGTGGGAACTGCAGCAAATCGCCGGATGTCAGCGAGATGGGCAAGACGACAAATAGCGGCATCAACAAGAACAGGACGGCCAGCCAGAAATACAGGCTTAATGCAATCCCTGAAAATGATGGCTTTTTCACGATGAGATCCTCAGGCGAGTTTGCGGATCAGAAGGCGGCCGCAATATCTGATGAGCACAACAATGACCAGGGTGGCAATGAGCATGAATACCGCAATGGCGGCGGCCAGACCCCAGTTGAGCTGTTGCACATGTTGCATGACCAGATTGCCCAGCAACAGGTCTCGCCGGCCGCCAACCAGTGCAGGCGTGATGAAGAACCCCATGGACAGCATGAATACCAGCGCCATGCCGGTAACGGTCCCTTCCAGGCTCAACGGCAGAAAAACGCGCCGGAAAGCCTGCATGCTGCTTGCACCGGATATGCGTGCAGCGCGAATCAGGCTCATGTCAATTTCAGTCATGGCTGAATAGCTGGCAATGATCTGTATGGGCAGCAAAATCTGCAGCATGGCGATATAGACTGCGCCCGAGGTATAGAGCAAACGCAAGGGCGAGTCAGCAAAGGCCAGCCACATGAGCAAGGTATTCACGATGCCATCACGCCCCAGCACCACCATCCAGGAATAGGATCGGATCAGCACACTCATCCACAGCGGAATCAGGATGAGCAGCATCAACCGAAACTGGCTGGCACGCGGCTGGCTGTTGATGTAATAGGCAACGGGATAGCCAATCAGGGCACCCAACAGGGCAACGGTCAGGGAAATGCTGACCGTATTGTTGAAGACCCGAATGTACGATGAGCTGGACAGCACCTTTTCCACGTGCCGCAACGTGAAATCCGGATCAAAAAAACTGACCCGTACCACATCAAGGTTCGGCAACAGAAAGAATGCAACCAGCAGGATGAGGGCCGGCGCCAACAGCGCCAGCTCACCCCGGGACCACAAATATTTCACAGATCGCATGGTCGGCCTTGTCCGATCTTATTCAAGCATCCACTCGTTCCAGCGTTCCTGGATGTGGTCGATGTTGTCTGCCCAGAACTGATCGTTGGAAACAAACTGCAACTCAACGTTTTCAGGCGAGGCAGGAAGGGAACGCGCCACTTCTTCAGGCAGCGTATCTATCAGGCCGGGCGCGAAGTTTGGATACGGGATATATTCCAGATAATCCCTCTCAATATCGGCATCCAGCACACGCATCTTGATGTACTCGTGAGCCAGATCCACATTCTTTGCGCCCTTGGGAATACCCATCTGACCCATCATGAGCGCACCGCCATTCCAGACGATTTCAGCGGGCGTACCCTCCTGAACGAGCTTGTTTACCCGACCATTGAAGGTTGTCGCGTAATCCACTTCCTCATCAGCAAGCAACTGGACCGACTGGGCGCCATTTTCCCACCAGACCGGGATGTGGTCCTTGATTTCGTCCAGCTTGGAAAAGGCGCGATCCAGTCCTTCCTCGGTGCCCAGCACGTCGTAGATGTCATCCTTGTCGACGCCATCGGCCAGCAATGCGTACTCCAGGTTTTCCTTTGGCCACGCTCGCAACGACCGGGGGCCCGGAAAGGTATTGACATCCCAGAAATCTTCCCATGAGGCCATTTTTTTACCCTCGGGGTTCTTGGCGGTATTTTGCACCAGCACGGTGGAATAGGTACCCCATACGATGCCGTACTCGTGGCGCGCCATTTCAGGGAGCTGGTTATCTGGATCGATCACTGAATAATCCAGCGGCTCCAGCAGATCTTTCTCGACTGCCAGGGGAAGCTTGCCCCCGGAAAGCTCAACCAGATCCCAGGTAGTCTTGCCTATCTTGACCATGGACTCCAGCTGGGCCAGCAAGGCCAGCTCGCTGGCCTTGAGCTCAACCTTGGCGCCCGTTGCCTCTTCAAAGGCGGCAATGAATGTATTTTGCTCTGCCTCGGCTGCTGTGCCACCGGACCACGCCATGTTCAGGGTCTTGGCCTGTACGGGCAATGCGGTACCGGCCGCAAGGGCAAGCGTGGCAATGGTTGCGGACAGCGTTCTGATTAGATTTTGGCTGCGTTTCATGAGAGTCACCTCCAGAAAAAAGGATGAATGCAGGCTCAACAGGCCAGCGGCAAGGCGTCTGACAAGTTGAATGCCAGTTGAACGGATTGCCCGGTTGTCAATTCGGGCAGGGT
>DATGUI010000042.1:0-16610 GCA_035301405.1 Burkholderiaceae bacterium | reverse complement strand
TTGAGCTTGACGATCCGTATACGTTATCGGTAGACGTGGCCGCTGCCGAACATGCTGCAGACGGCGCCAACAACGAGCATCTGAACGAACGTCTGTGCACCGTGCGCGTCAATACAATCGGGCTCGGCCTGAAGGATGATGAAATCAAAAAACCGGTTGCCGCCAGTGCCCGGGCCGTCAATATGGAAAAGTACCTGGCCATGCCGTGGGCAGGCCAGTATTTTGCAGGCATGCCTGTGGAACTGGAGGCCAAGCCCGCCCCTGGATACCGCTTCAGTCACTCGTCCATGAAGGGCTTGAATATCGGCGCGCACAAACAGGTAACCCCGAGCTGGTCCTGATGCCAACCCAAGACACCACTCTATCCGAGCTGTCATGGTGCCTTATCGTGACAGCATGAATCAAAGCACAAAGAACACGGCAGCGCAGCACACCAAGCCCAGTACATAGCCCCAGGCCGATCGGCGCAGCAAGGCATCTTCCGATTGTCCCCATAACGACCATGGGCTTCCCAGTTGAAGCATTCTGGATTTTGGTAAAGCCCGGATCGCATTCCAGACATCCCGGACTCGCTGATACTGCTGCCCGTTTTCCGGATCAGCCGCCAGCCATTCGGCAAAAGCCTGCCGATCTGCCTCATCCACGCCATCCCTGGAATGCATGCGTGTGTACCAATATACGGCTGCCCTTGCCGCGCAACCCTGTTTCCGGCTATCGCTTTGCTGAATCATGAGCATGTTCTCCCTGTTCTGTGGTTCCCGTCATGGGGCCTTGCTGTCTGACGGCGCTTTCCCCATTCTGTCTGCCAGGTGGTTGGTGATGTGGACCATGCACGTTTCCAGCTGCCGCAAGGAAATTCCCAATCTTGAGGCAATCTCCTGATTGGACAGTTGATCAAGCTCGCGCAGACGGATGATGGCCTGGCACAAACCAGGCAACTCCGCCAAGGCATCGACCAGGACGGGATCCGGTGCTGCACCGGATCTTCTTTGTTGCACCCCTCGCATATTTGTCACCACTTGCTTCCAGAACGTCTTGAAAACCGCACAAACACTGCCCTTGCGCGAAACACTAGTAAAAACCCTTATTTGATAACGCAACTCGTTCTCATTACCATTCCAACTTAGACCTTAACGGTTTACGCCATGTTTATCAATACACGAGTGCTTTATTCAGGACAGCATCATGACAACCACAACCGACAACTTGCCACGCGCTCAACAGATCCGCGCCGAATACAACACGCTGAGACAATGCCATCCCGAGCTTCCGGTGAGGGATGCCGCCCATGCCCTGGGCCACAGCGAAATGGAGCTGATTGCGGCTGGCGCAGGCGGAATAACCCCTACACCCCTGGGCTCTCGTCCGCAGCAAGTCTTTCATTCCCTGTCGTCATTGGGCCGCGCCATGGCCTTGACCCGCAATGATTGGTGTGTTCAGGAGCGCCATGGCTGCTATGAAGACATCCATGCCGGTAGCCGCACGGGATGCGTGCTGGGGAAGGATCTGACCCTGCGCCTGCGCTTCGAGAACTGGGGAAGCGCCTGGGCAGTCAATGACAATGGGCAATGCAGCATTCAATTCTTCGATTCGGGAGGCACGGCCGTCCACAAGGTAGTTTGCACGGAAAACACCAACATGCGGGGTTATCTTGATGTGGTCAGGCAATTTGCTGTGGCTTGCCCCTGCTGGCCAACCATCCGGCCCGTTGAGAACACCACGGCGTCCCTGAGCACATCCCCACGGATTCTGCGCAGCCACTGGATGAAGATGGATAACGGCGATGCGTTTTACAGTCTGCTGCAAAACCTCAAGATATCGCGTGTGACGGCCTTGCGTACGGTGGGCAGTGATCTGGCCCAGCAAATAGACAATGTCATTGTGGAGCACATGCTCAAGGACGTTATCCGGCAGCGCATGCCCTTTGTCTGCTCGGTGCGCAACCATGGAGTGATTCAAACACATTGCGGAGCCATTTCCCGGCTTGAGCGCAATGGATCCTGGTTCAGTGTTCTGGGTGACGATTTCGAACTGAATATCGACACATCCGCCATCACCCAGACATGGATTGTCCACCGTCCTGCGGGCAGCGACTGGACCACCTCCTTCGAATGCTTTGCCGCCAATGGTGACCAGGTCGTGCAATTTTCTGGTGCCAACAGACCGGGTGATCCCAACCTGCCTTCATGGCACAACCTGATGACCGCGTTTTGCCCTGAACCTCTGGCTGCCTGATCTGGCTGATCTGGCTGATATTTTCCTTCACAGAGTCTGTGTTTGATAATCAATCATTATCATTCTTGCTCGTATGCACCAAGGAAACACGTATGTCTTACATAAAAAGACGCAAGCATCATTCTGTCAACGGCCTGGCATCCGGAGCCAGTCTGGGGGCTGCCTTGCTGGCTGGCGTGGCACCTTGGCCAATCAGCGCGCAGGACACGTCTTCCCAGACACCGTCCACCGCCCAGGAA
This sequence comes from Burkholderiaceae bacterium, assembly GCA_035301405.1. Classification (GTDB taxonomy): domain Bacteria; phylum Pseudomonadota; class Gammaproteobacteria; order Burkholderiales; family Burkholderiaceae_B; genus JAJYRX01. Next base: position 14,136 of record DATGUI010000042.1, on the reverse strand, counting down.
GCGCCCGATGCCAATACCGCCATCACCACATTGCCAACGGTGACGGTAACGGGGGAGGAACAAGGCTATCTGCGCGAGCAGCTGAACAGCCCGAAGTTTGTCACCCCCGTCTCTCAGACTCCCAAGACCCTTCAAATCATCAGTCGGGAGCTGATGGAAGACCAGAAAACCACCAATCTCACGGAAGCCTTGCGCAACACGCCGGGCGTAGGCGCGTTCTCCATGGGCGAAACGGGAAGCAGCAGCACAGGCGACGCGGTTTACATGCGGGGCGTGGATGCTTCCGGATCAATTTTTGTTGATGGGGTGCGCGATGCCGGCTCAATCAACCGCGACACTTTCAATATCGAGCAGGTAGAGGTGGTCAAAGGCGCAGACGGGTCGCTGTTTGGTCGAACGGCGCTGAACGGCACCATCAACATGGCAACAAAAAAAGCACACCTGGGCAACCGGGGTGAACTGGACCTGCAACTGGGTACGCACAATCAAAGACGCGCCACGGCAGATTTCAACCAGCAGATTGGCGAGCGCACCGCCATCCGGCTAAACCTTGTCGGAGAAAACAGTCATGTGCCAGGCCGTGACAAGGTAAGGAACAAACATTGGGGCATTGCTCCTGCCATTTCGTTTGGCCTGGGAACGGATACCCGGCTGCATCTGGACTTCCTGCACATTGACCAGCGCAACCAGCCTGACGGCGGCCTGCCCACGCTGGGCTTGCCAGGCTACCATGCTGATCCGGATCATCCTGAATTTGCCCGTGCTCCCCGACCTGACAGTACCAATTATTACGGAACGTACTCTGACTATGACAATGTGCGCAAAGATCAGTTTACGGCTACCTTCGAGAAGGACATCAATGACCGGGTCACCTTCCATAACATTACGCGTTGGGCGCGTACCCATCAGCAATACGTGCTGAGTTCATTTTCATCTGACTGGGATCCCACGTGGGACATGCATGATTTCAGCAACTGGCAGGCCTCGCGGGCCGTGAACACCAAAGATCAAGTCAACCGCATCTTTGCCAACCAGGCCGGGTTTGTCCACGAACTGGAAACGGGGCCGGTATCCCATACCCTGTCCTACGGGCTGGAGTTCTCGCAAGAGCGCGTGCGATCCCACAACATGGACGTCGTGCCTGATGCGAGTCAGTTTCCCTTGAACATTTACCACCCCTCGCATGCCGGAGGTTACCGTGCGGAGGGCAATGGCACGGGCGCCACAGGCCGCACGACCACCATCGCCGGTTACCTGTTCGACACGCTGGAAGTAGGGGATCGTTGGCAGCTTAATGGCGGGCTGCGTCTGGATCACTACCGGGCACGTTTTGACAGCACCGAGTCCAACCCCCGACTGGAGGGCATCCACAGCAAGAAGAACAAGAACCTGCTCAGTTGGCAATTGGGAACGCTCTACAAGCTCAATGCGTATGGCAACATCTACGCCCAGTATGCCGTCGCCCAGCAGCCACCGGGCAATGACGGCCTGATGCTCAGTGGCAAGGCCAAGTATCCGGACCGGCCGGAATACGATCCGCAACGATCCAGGACCCTTGAGCTGGGAACGAAATGGAAGGTGCTGGATGACAATCTGCTGCTGTCGGCTGCCGTGTTCAGAACAGACATAGACAACCAGGTTGAAGTGGATGAAGTATCCGGGGACTTTGTTCAATCGGGCGAAAAGCGGATACAGGGGCTGGAGCTGTCCGCCACAGGCCAGATCACACCCAATTGGGACGTCATGCTGGGATATACACGTTTGAGCGCCAAAGTCCGCAAGGGTGCCGAAGTGGCCAAGGACGGTAGCAAGTCGTTGATTTACACGCCTCGGGATGCGTTTTCTGGCTGGACCAGTTATCGCTTTGCCAATGGACTGACCGTAGGCGGCGGTGCCCGCTATGTCGGCACCATGCAACGGGATGCCAAAGGCACCCCGGCCACTCCCGAGCGCATTGACAGCTATTGGGTGGTGGATGCCATGGCGCGATACGCGGTTAGTGATAATGTTGATGTTCAGCTCAATGGTTATAACCTGACCAACAAGAAGTACGTGGCAGCCATCAACAAGAAGGGCCACCGGTATATTCCGGGCGTGGGCCGCTCTGCCATGCTTTCACTACGTATCAAGTACTGATCACCATGATGATGCATGTTCCCGCCGTGCTGAGTGCACAAGAAGTTGACACCTTTCGCCAGCGCCTGCTGGACAGCACCGAGTGGGTGGATGGACGGCAGACCGTTGGCTCGCAAGGGGCAGAAGTCAAGCGTAATCTGCAGCTTTCTGATGTATCCGCCTTGCGCCACGAACTGTCCAGCCAGATTCTGGCAGCCCTGGCAAAAAACGACCTGTTTTTTGCTGCCGCCCTGCCCTTGCGCATCTTGCCACCGCTGTTCAATCGTTATCGGGATGGCGGCACCTATGGCATGCATGTCGATGGCGCGGTGATGCGTACCGGCGACGCCGCTCTGATCCGCTCGGACGTGTCGTGCACGCTGTTTTTCAGCCATCCTGACGAGTATGAAGGCGGCGAGCTCGTGGTGTCGGACACCTACGGCGAGCACGACGTCAAGCTGCCGGCAGGCGATCTGATCCTGTACCCGTCATCCAGTCTGCATCGCGTCAATCCGGTGACGCGCGGCGAACGCCTGGGGGCGTTTTTCTGGATCCAGAGCATGATCCGCGATGATGCCCATCGGCGTCTGCTATTTGATATGGATACGGCCATTACCCGCCTGACTGAAACCCAGGCGGATCGCGCCAGCGTCGTCAAATTGACCGGCATTTATCATAACTTGCTGCGGCAATGGGCTGAGACGTGATGCGTCTGTCCTTGTCATGAATGATGGACGAGACGCCAGGCCCCGGCACTAAGCACTGAGATCAGCAGCACAGCAAGGCAGGTGAGCCAGGCCAGACGGTCAGCGCAGGCGCCTGACCGTAAATGAGCAGGCTGCATGCAGCATCTTTCTGGTTGTGGGTACCCAATGCTCTATTGATGCTTGAAATCGGGCTTGCGTTTTTCCACAAACGCCGTCATGCCTTCCTTCTGATCTTCGGTAGCGAACAACGCATGGAAATTTCGCCGCTCGAACATCAAGGCATCGTTCAAGTTGCCTTCGTAAGCCATATTGACGCATTCCTTCGCCATCATGATGGAAGGCAGCGACATGGAAGCGATTACCGTTGCCGCTTCGATGGCCTCATCCAGCACACGTTCCGGCGAAACCACGCGCGACACCAGCCCGGCGCGCTCGGCTTCTGCGGCGTCCATCATGCGTGCGGTAAGAATGAGGTCCATGGCCTTGGCCTTGCCCACAGCACGTGGCAGCCGTTGTGTGCCCCCTACCCCCGGGATCACACCCAACTTTACTTCGGGCTGTCCGAATTTGGCATTATCGGCAGCGATGATAATGTCGCAAAGCATTGCCAGTTCACAGCCGCCGCCCAGAGCGTAGCCTGCCACGGCGGCAATAATGGGCTTGCGTATGCGCTTGAGGGCATCCCAGTTACCCCCAAGATAATCGTTCTTGTAGACGTCCATGTAGCTGTAGTCGCTCATGGCGCCGATATCAGCGCCTGCAGCAAAGGCCTTCTCATTGCCTGTCAGGACCATGGCACCGATATTCTCGTCAACATCAAACTGGTGCAGCGCTGTATAGAGCGCTTCGATCAGCTCGTTATTCAGCGCATTCAGCATCTTGGGGCGGTTCAGGGCAAGAATGGCAACGCGGCCCTGTACCTCTACTTTTACTAATGGTTCGGACATTGACTTCTCCTGATGAGAGAGCATAAAAAACATGACGCCTCAGCATGCAGCGTAACCCTGCATGACACTGACGTCGACGATAGGTATCAGTAACCTTACTATCCTACCGCTTTTTGATGCCGCTATAACGCCGGTAGTCACCAGGGGTGTTGCCAGTCCAGCGCTTGAACGCCCGATGGAATGCCGATACGGACGCAAAACCGTAGTCGTGTGCAATTTCATCCAGACTTTTATCGCTGTTGATCAGATCGAAAATCGCGAAGTCACGGCGCAAACCATCTTTTATGGACTGGAACGAAGTGTGTTCAGTCGCCAGGCGCCGGATCAGCGTGCGAGGTGATACATGAAACCTGGCTGCCGTCTGGATCAGCGAATAATTAAGTCGGCTGGAGTTGCTGAGAAACTCGCGCACCTTCATGGAAAGCACGTGTTCCTTATAGGTTGTGAAGATCCAGTCGCGGGGCGCGCGCTCGAGAAAGGGACGCAAGTCGGCATAGGGCCTCTTGAATCGCTGACTGGCAAGCTCGGCATGAAAGAAAATGGTTGAGCAGGCCGCATCGTAGTCCACCACTGCCGGAAACAGCACGCGATAATCTTCGGAAAAATCAGGACGAGGAAATGCAAAGGACACTCTGTGCAAGGTGACTTCGTACCCGATCAGCCACGAAACCACCCCATGAGCAAGCTTGATCATCAGCATATGCCCGAACCGGTTGACAGCCTGCTGCCCTGATGGCGTCAGCCGCGGTATCAGGCTGATGCTGAATGAGGACTCATCCTGCTGGAGCTCGAGCCGGTAATCATCCAGAATGAGATTCCATACCTGCGTGAAACGATACATGGCGGCGGCCACGGACTTGGCATTGTGTACGCTGCGGCACAGAACCTTGAGTGCCCCGGTACGGACAGGTCGTGACCACAAGCCCATCATCTCGTCACCGGTCTCGATGGCGGCAATCTGATATAGCCTGACCAGTTGCTCATGCGTGATGCGCGCATGCTTGCGCCGGGCCAGATCGGATGAAATGCCGGCCCGCATCAGAAAATCGTTCAGACGCGATTCATCGCAGATTTTTTCAAGCGCCAGCAACAAATCGCGCAGCAGCTCGACCGACACGGTCGAGGTGATCACCTGCCGCGCTATTTTTTTAGTGGTGACTGTCACGACATACGGGCAAGCTGCTTCGCTTGTTCACAAGTGGTCAGCCAGTAGCTCGGCCAGCATAACGTTCAGCAATCGCGCCATCGGCAATCGTGCTTGCAAACGCGCCGACACGCGGCAACACATGCACGGCATACATGACTGCAGTCGTTATCTTGTTGGTGTGGAACGCGTCAGAGCTGCCATCGTGCAGGGCTTTGGCAGCCGCAAGCGCACTGCGCGCCAGCTGCCAGCCGGCATGAACCGTTCCGGCCTGCATCAGGCACGGCACACTGCCCATGAAGGCACCACGAATGTTTTCCCCCATCATTGCCAATATGTGATCCAGTGAAGCCTGGTAGTCACGCGCAGCCTGCTCGAGCCGGTCGGCAATCAGGTGCAACCCGTCGGAATCCGGGTACTCGGCCTTGCGCAACTGCATCACGGTTTCCAGCATCTGTGACACCTGCGCCTGCGCCACACCTGCCCCATCGCGAGCAATCTTGCGTCCGATGAAATCATTGGCCTGAATGGCAGTCGTGCCTTCGTAAATCGGCAGGATCCGGGCATCCCGGTAATGCTGGGCAGCACCCGTTTCTTCGATGTAGCCCATGCCGCCATGGACCTGCAACCCCAGAGACACCACCTCGATGGCCGATTCAGTACAGAAAGCCTTGACGATTGGCACAAAATATTCATATAAGGCAAGATACTGTTTTTGCAGCGCGAGATCGGTTTCGTGCGTGGCCCTGTCTTGACATGAGGCGGCCACATACGCCACGGCACGTGCGCCTTCAGTCAGACCCCGCATGATGCCCAGCATGCGCTGTACATCCGGGTGGCGGGCAATTGGCACCACAGACCCTGATCCCTCGACGGCGCGGCTCTGTATTCGTTCGGCGGCATAAGCCTGAGCCTGCTGCAGGGAGCGCTCGGATATGGCGACACCCTGAATCCCCACGGCATAGCGTGCTGCGTTCATGGTAATGAACATATACTCCAGGCCCCGGCATTCTTCACCGATCAGGTAGCCGACTGCGCCCTCGCCGACCTCGCCTTTGCCAGCACCATAAAGCAGCGCTGTCGTGGGGCTGCCGTGTACGCCCAGCTTGTGTTCCAGCGATGCGCAATACACATCGTTGCGCTTGCCCAGACTGCCATCAGCATTGACCAGATACTTGGGCACCAGAAACAAGGAAATGCCTTTTACCCCCCGCGGCGCATTCGGTGTTCGGGCCAGCACGAGGTGAACAATGTTCTCGGCCATGTCGTGATCACCATAAGTGATGAAGATTTTTTCACCACTGAGCCGATAACTGCCGTCTTGCTGAGGGACGGCCCTTGTTGTGAGCAAAGCCAGGTCTGAGCCTGCCTGTGGCTCGGTCAGGTTCATGGTGCCCGTCCAGCGCCCTTCCAGCATCGGAGGAAGATAGGTTTCCTGCTGCTCGGCCGTGCCTGCCAGTGAAACGGCGTCAATCACGCCGTCAGTCAATAGTGGACACAGGGAAAATGCCAGGCTGGCTGCATTGATGTTCTCGACCGCCGCTGCACCGACCAGACGGGGCAAGCCTTGCCCGCCAAAGCGGGCATCGTGCTGCAGGCCCTGCCAGCCGGCCTGTACAAACTCGTGGAACACCTCTTTGAACCCCGGTGCGCTGCGCACCTCACCCTCGTGCCAGGAAGCCGGATGCTGATCCCCCTGTGTATTCAGGGGCACAATTTTTTCTTCCACAAAACGGGCGTTCTCTTGCAGAATGGCATCGACCAGATCCTCGGAGATTTCTGCGAAATCCGGCAACGCCAACATGCCTTTCAGATCGGCAAGCTCGTGCATGATGAAACGTATGTCTTTGATGGGAACGGAGTAACTCATGATTTTTCTGCCGCACTAACGTTGGTTGATTCTTGAACAGGCGCAGGCCGGCTAGCTGCGCGTCGTTCACGATAATGCAGCCATTCGCCCACAATACCACGGCGAAACGCCATGACACAGGTGATGAAGATCAGCCCGATGACGATGGTGACCGATTCGCCCAGCGTGCGAAACCAGTCGATTCCGGTAAGGCTGGTCATGAATCGACCGAACTCGCCTACCTTGTTTTCAAGGGCAACAATAATGATTGCACCCACAATGGGGCCCGTCAGTGTGCCCATGCCACCGATCAGGGTCATCAGAATCACCATGCCTGACATATGCCAGGTGGCGTCTGAAAGCGATGCCGACACAAAAACCAGCGATTTGGTGGCCCCGGCCAACCCGGCAAGGGTGGCTGAAATCACGAATGCCAACAGCTTGAAGTGATCGGTGTCGTAACCCAGGGAGACCATTCGGGGCTCATTTTCGCGGATGGCCTTCAGAACCTGCCCGAAAGGAGAATACACCGTGCGCCGGATAATGGCATAGCCAATGACAAAAATGCCCAGAACCACATAATACAGATTGATGTCTTTGTTGAGATCAAGGCCGAATAGTGTGCCACGCGGAATACCGTGCAGGCCGTCTTCTCCGCCCGTGAAGGGCGCTTGCAGGAAGAAGAAGTACAGCATCTGCGCCAGGGCCAGCGTAATCATGGCAAAGTAGATGCCGCTGCGGCGAACCGACAAGGCGCCAAAGACCAGTCCCAGCAGGGCTGCCGCTGCCGTGCCAAACAGAAGGCCCGAAAGTGTCGACCAGCCCCAGACCGCCAGCGACTGCCCGCAGGCATAAGCCGCGACACCCAGAAAAGCGGCGTGTCCGAAGGACAGCAGGCCGGCATATCCGAGCAGGAGGTTGAATGCGCAGGCAAACAGCGCATAACACATGATCTTCATGAGGAATATGGGATAGCCGCCAAACTCGGGCAGCAAGGCGGCCACAATGACCGCGACAATGTACGCTATCAGCTCTCGACTCATGATGCTTTCCCGAACAATCCGGATGGGCGCAGCAGCAGCACAACAACCATGATGACAAAGATCACGGTACTGGCTGCTTCGGGCCAGAAGACTTTTGTGAACCCTTCAATCACCCCGAGCCCAAGACCTGTGACGATAGACCCCAGAATAGATCCCATGCCGCCAATGACCACCACGGCAAAGACCACAATGACCAGGTTGGATCCCATGAGAGGCGACACTTGCAGGATAGGTGCAGCCAGCACACCCGCAAAGCCGGCCAGGGCGACACCAAAACCGAATGTCAGGGAAATCATCAGGGGGACATTGACACCAAACGCCTCAACCAGCTTGGGGTTTTCTGTGCCGGCGCGCAATAATGCGCCCAGGCGGGTCTTTTCAATGATGAACCAGGTGGCCAGGCAAGCCAGTACCGAGGCGACAACCACCCAGGCCCGGTAAATTGGCAAAAACATGAAGCCCAGATCCACGCCCCCCTGCAGCAGCTTGGGTGTTGCGTAGGCTTGCCCCGACACCCCGAAGAAACTGCGGAACAGGCCTTCGATAAGCAGCGTAAGGCCGAAGGTAAGCAGCAAGCCATACAAGTGATCCAGCTTGTAGAGGTGGCGCAGCAGCAGGCGTTCGACAAGGATGCCGAAAAGCCCGACAGTCAGCGGCGCCAGCAGCAACATGAGCCAATAGTTCAGCCCCAGATATTGCAGCCCCATCCAGGCCACGAAGGCGCCCAGCATATAGAACGCGCCATGCGTGAAATTGATAATGTTCAGCAGACCAAAAATGACTGCCAGACCCAGCGACAGCACCGCATAAAACGAACCGTTTACCAGCCCCAGAAGCAGTTGGCCCAGCAGCATCTGCAAGGGAACACCAAAGATGAGTGTCATGTTGTCTCCTGGCGTACGCCGAGCAGCTTGTCGAGTGTGTCCTGTTTTTCTGCCAGCAACGCAGAGTCGAACGCTTCGATGATTTGCCCGTGTTCCATGACATAAAAACAATCGGCCAGGGGCGCTGCAAAACGAAAGTTCTGTTCCACCATGACGATGGTATAGCCTCTGGCTTTCAATTGGGTGATCATTCTTCCGAGGGTCTGCACAATGACGGGCGCCAGACCTTCGGAGATTTCGTCAAGCAGCAACAGATTTGCGCCGGTGCGCAATATGCGGGCCAATGCCAGCATCTGCTGTTCACCGCCCGACAACCGCGTTCCAGGGGAGTCCCGTCGTTCGTAGAGGTTGGGAAACATCTCGTAGATTTCGTCAATCGACATGCCGCCCTGCGAGCCTTTCAGCACGGGTGTCAGCATGAGGTTTTCTTCACATGACAACGATGCGAAGATTCCACGCTCTTCAGGGCAGTAACCAATGCCCAGATGGGCTATCTGGTATGTGGGCCTGTCGATTGATTCAACACCGTAGATCCGGACAGATCCTTTGCGGTAACCTGTCAGCCCGAGTATTGCGCGCAGCGTACTGGTGCGCCCTGCTCCGTTACGCCCCAGCAGGGTGACAACCTGACCTTTCTCAACACGCATGTCGACACCATGCAAGATGTGAGATTCGCCATACCAGGCTTGCAGATTGGATACTTCAAGCGCCGCCGTCATGCCTGCGCCCCTTCGGGTTCGTCCTGCCTAGTTCCCATATAGGCTTCCATGACGGCCTCATTTTGCGAGATCTCGGCATAGCTGCCTTCGGCGAGTACGGCGCCGCGCGCCAGCACAGTGATGCGATCGGCAATGGATGCCACCACGCTCATGTTGTGCTCCACCATCAGGACCGTGCGCCCGGCACTGACTGTCTTGATCAGGTCGGTGACGCGCTGGACGTCTTCGTGGCCCATGCCTTGAGTCGGCTCGTCCAGCAGCATCAGGCCCGGCTCCATGGCCAGGGTGGTTGCGATTTCCAGCGCACGCTTGCGTCCATAGGGAAGATGCACGGTCTGCTCGTGAGCGAAGCCTTCCAGCCCGACCTGGGCAAGAAATGCCAGAGCACGGTCATTGAGCCGAGCAAGGTGTCGATCAGTGCGCCAGAACTGATAAGACCACCCGGTCGCACGCTGCAAGGCAATACGCACATTTTCCAGTACCGACATCTGGGGAAAGACGGCAGAAATCTGAAATGACCGGATCATGCCCTGGCGTGCGATCTGGGCCGGCCCGTCTCTGGTGATATCGGTATCATTGAAAAAAATTTGTCCGGCCGAGGGTTCGACAAACTTGGTCAGAAGATTGAAGCAGGTTGTCTTGCCGGCACCATTGGGGCCTATCAGGGCATGGATATGCCCTTTCCGGATCTTGAGATTTACATCCCTGACCGCAACAAAACCCCGAAAGGATTTTGTCAGTCCCCGGGTCTCAAGCAGATAGCTACTCATAAATCACCTTGAGTCAGTGCCAACTCGGCAACCCTGATGAACGGCCAAGTTCCTGTGGGGCCTCCCACAAGGCACTTGACAGCCCATGTGCATGACGGGCTCATTGTGAAGCCCGCCATGCTTCAGGAACGCTGGCCGGAAGATTATTCTTTCAGCAATGCACACTCGCTGTCTTCCACCGTACGGAAAGCTTCCTCGGCGGGGATGGTTTCCAGCAGGGTGTAGTAATCCCATGGGTATTCGGATTCTTCCGGGGTTTTTACCTGGGCAAGATAAAGGTCGTGCATCATGCGCCCGTCGGCCCGGATATAACCATTGTCGGCGAACATGTCATTGACTTTCATTTCGCCCATTTTTTTGCGTACGGCAGCCGTATCCGTGGTTCCGGTTTGTCTGACGGCCTCAAGATAGTGCATGACACCCGAATACACCCCAGCCTGGCCCATGGAAGGCATGGCCTGCATTCTTTCGTAGAAACGCTTGGACCATTCGCGAGATTCTTCGGTGCGATCCCAGTAGAACGCTGTGGTCAGATACAAGCCCTGTGCCGCTTCCAGCCCAAGACCGTGAACATCAGTGATATACATCAGCAACGCAGCCAGGTTCTGCCCGCCCTGGGCGAGGCCAAACTCGGACGCCTGCATGATGGCCGTGGAGAGATCACCCCCCGAGTTGGCCAGCCCGATGATCTGAGCTTTTGACGCAATGGCCTCAAAAATCTGTGAAGACAGATCAGAAGCGCTAAGCGGATGCTTGGTAGAGCCCACCACTTGCCCGCCCTCAAGTTCGACCGCGTCAGTGGCATCGCGTGCAAGCGCTTCACCAAAGGTATAGTCTACTGTGATCATGTACCAGTCTTTGCCACCCTGCCGGACAATGGCCCGACCCGTGCCGTTGGCGGTGGCATAGGTGTCGTAGACCCAGGCAATGGTGTTGGTCGAGCAATTCTTTCCGGTGAGGTCCGATGATCCGGCGCTGGTAATCAGCAGCAGCTTGTCCTTTTCGTCGGTCAGGCGCTGTGCCGCCAGCGCCACTGCGGATGAGGTCAATTCAGTGACGACATCGACGTCTTGATTATCAAGCCAGTCGCGAACCATGGCCGCCCCCACATCGGCACGGTTCTGATGGTCACCGAAAACCACGCTGCCCTTGACTTCAGGGTGTTTGGCGTAGAAGTCTTCTACGGCCATTTCTGCCGCTACCACAGAGCCCCGGCCAGCAATATCAGAAAAAGTACCCGACATGTCGGTCGTGACCCCGATTGTGGGAGTCAGCACGGGCTCATCGGCATGGACGGCATAAGCCGACAGCATGAGTGCGCAACCCAATACGAGGCTGCTTATACGTTTTGTGGTCATGAGTGTCTCCTGTTTTTTAATCATTCGGCTGGCCGTGTGGCCAGCTCTCATGGCAAATTACCGGGCCAGAAACGTCAGGTCGGTTTGACCTTGTGTGCCTTCTTGGTCACAAAGTCATTAAGTCGACGCTGAACATCAGAGCCCGTTTGCACGACTGCGGCCATCAGCCCTTCTGCAAACAGACCATCGGTTGCAGACATATCGGCAATCTTGTTGATAGAGCTGACAATTGCATAATTGGACAACGGCGCATTACCGGCGATGCGCCCGGCCAGTTCCATGGCAAACTCTTGCGCCGGAACCGGGCTTTCAGGGGTGTTGCAGACATAGTGCGCCAGCCCTAGGCGATGGCCTTCGTGAACATCCATGATCCGGCCTGTAAGCATCATTTCAATCACACGATTGGCCGAGATGATGTTGGCGGTTCGGACGGTTGCCCCCCCACCGGTAAAAATGCCGCGTGTGCCCTCGGGCAATGAGAAGTAAGTACTGACATCTGCCACACGAATATGCGCCGCACTGGCCAGTTCAAGGCCGCCCCCCACCACCGCGCCCTGCAGGCACGCAATAACCGGTACGCCGCCGTGCTGAATCTTGTCAAAGGCATGGTGCCATGATCGGCACACCCGCAGAAAATCAACGGCACTGCGTTCCTGGTCGTGGTGCTCTTTCAGGTCAAGCCCGGCACAGAAGTGATCCCCTTCGGCCAACATGACAATCACCCGGATATGCGAGGGCACATCGGAAAAATAAGCATCAATTTCGGCGATGGCGCTTTCATCAAGGGCGTTACGCTTGTGGGCACGAGCCAGCGTGATGACACCGATTTCATCAACTTCGTGAGTCCGTATACTGGACGTTGTCATTACTTGTTCTCCTTGTGAGAAAATAACTGTGATCGCAACGCAGATTTCTGCAATTTGCCGGTAGCCGTCATGGGCATGTCGTCGACAAAGAAGACATCATCGGGGACCATCCACTTGGCCACCCTGTCGGCATAGATAGAAAGAACGCTTGCCGCAGATGGTGATGACGATGGCTTGGGCTGGACCACCAGCACCGGTCGCTCGCCCCATTTTTTATCAGGCTTGGCAATGCAGGCCGCCTGGTGCACGTCGGGATGCTCCAGCGCGATGTTTTCGAGCTCGATGGATGAAATCCATTCACCACCCGACTTGATGACATCCTTGCTGCGGTCGGAAACACGCATGTAGCCGTCGGCATCGATACTGCCAACGTCTCCGGTGTGAAACCAGCCGTTATCCAGCGCAGATTCTGACTGATCGAAATAGCGGGCAATGACCCAGTTTCCGCGCACCATCAGATTGCCTGTGGCCACGCCATCATGGGGGATTCTTTGCTGGCTGTTGTCGCCCGAGATGGCGAACTCGGCACCAAAAAGCGGACGCCCCTGCGAGGCAAGTACATGTAGCTTTTCGTCTTCAGCAAGCGCTTCGTGTTCGGGCAGCAGCAGACATACTGTGCCCAAAGGCGACACCTCGGTCATGCCCCAGGCGTGGCGAACCGATACATTCATCCTGGCCAGCGTGGTGATCATGGCAGGTGGACAGGCCGACCCGCCTATGATGGCCCGGCTCAGCGTGCTGAACCGCTTGCTTTGCGTTTGTACGTGATCCAGGAGAATCTGCCAGATGGACGGCACGCCGGCCGAAAGGGTTACCCCTTCGGATTCGCATAGATCGTACAGCGCTGCCCCACTGTGATCGCTGCCCGGCAAGACAAACTTGGCACCCGAAAGCAATCCGGAATAAGGCAAGCCCCAGGCATTGACGTGATACATCGGAACCAGCGGCATGACAGCGTCGCGGCGCGACACCCCCACGGCGTCGGGGTGGCACGACGCATAGGCATGCAGCAAGGTGGAACGGTGCGAATACAGGGCACCTTTGGGATTGCCTGTTGTGCCCGAGGTATAGCACAGGCCGCAGGCTACATTTTCGTCGAATTCCAGCCAGCTGAAATCAGCGTCTTCATCAACCAGCCAACTGCTGTATACAGACAGATCGGCATTATCCGGGGCTGGCTCGGGCTCATCCAGCAAAACCCAGTTCCTGACGGACTTGCATAACGGCTTCAACTGTTCGACCAGTGACGAAAAGTGCCGATCGTAGAACAACACGACATCTTGCGCATCATTAATGATGAAGGCAATCTGCTCGTGAAACAGCCGGGGATTGATGGTGTGGCAGACCATTCCAAGACCGGCCGTTGCATAGTAGATTTCCAGGTGTCTGTAGGTGTTCCATGCCAGGGTTGCCACCCGGTCGCCGGACTGGACACCGTGCCCCTTCAGACCGGCGGCAAGCTTGCGTACACGCTGGTTGAAATCGCGGTATGTGTAGCGATGGATGGCCCCGTCACCCATGGCCGACACAATTTCCTGGTCGGGATTATTGCCGACTGCATGCATCAGGATGGACGATATCAAGAGGGGGCGATTCATCATGCTTCCCGATATGGTCATGGATGTCTCTCGTGTTTTATTTGTTGAAGGGCACCTCCTATCCTATAAGGTGATACTGTTGGTATCTATAGCGCGAAGTGACTACAGACTTACCAAAAGTGACAACATTTGGGGG
>DATGUI010000041.1:0-3719 GCA_035301405.1 Burkholderiaceae bacterium | reverse complement strand
GACTCATACGCTGAAGGCGCACGGGCTTGAGGTCATCCACACTCGCGAGCCGGGTGGCACGGCGGTGGGCGAGCATCTGCGCGAGTTGCTGCTGAACACGTCCATGCAGGCCGATACCGAGCTCATGCTCATGTTTGCAGCGCGCAACGAGCACGTTCAGACAGTCATCCTTCCCAATCTGGAGCAGGGCGTCTGGGTGGTCTGCGACCGTTTCACGGATGCAACCTATGCTTACCAGGGCGGGGGCCGGCAAATGCCCCTGTCTCGCATCAGCCTGCTGGAGGACGTTGTCCACCCCTCACTGCAGCCCGACTGTACTTTCCTGTTCGACATTGACATTCCTACCGCTCGGCAACGGTTGCGCCAGCACGGGGCACCCGACCGCTTCGAGGCCGAGCAGCAGGCCTTCTTTGAACGTACGCGGCACGGTTACCTGATGCGGGCGCGCCAGTATGCTGACCGTTTCCGGGTGCTTGATGCGGCACAGTCCGTTGAAACCATTCAGGCGGATCTGGCCAGACACTTGCAGGTGCTCCTGACCCAGCACGCTGCGCACCAACCTGATCCTTCACGATGAGTACACCCGCCAGCTTCTATCCCTGGCAACGAGAGACCGCTCAGGCCTGGTTGAGCAACCGCGAGCGCTTTGCACATGCCTGGCTGGTGCACGGCATGCCGGGTATCGGCAAACGCACGTTCGCGCTGGCGGCAGCAGCCAGCATGCTGTGTCAGCAACCCCGTGAAGGGCTGGCCTGCCAACAGTGTCAGTCATGTCAGTGGGTGGCCAGCGGCAACCACCCTGATTTTCGCCGCTTGCGTCCCGATGCCGTGGCGCTGGAAGAGGGTGCACCCGACAGCGAGGCAATCGGGACGGCCAGCACGCGCAAAAACCCTTCCCGGGAGATACGTATCGACCAGCTGCGCGAACTGGAAGACTGGTTCGGCATGGCGCCCCATCAGGGTGGCTGGCGTGTACTGGTGTTGTATCCGGCACAGGCACTGAATGTCGTCTCGGCCAATGCCCTTCTGAAAACCCTGGAAGAGCCCGGGCCGCAGACCTTGTTCATCCTGGTGGCCGATGCCCCTGACCGGTTGCTGCCCACCATTGTGTCGCGCTGCCGGCGCCTGCCATTGCCCGTACCGGATATTGCACAAAGCCTGGCCTGGTTACGCGAACAGAATGTATCGCAACCGCAAGAATGGCTTGCTGCTGCCAGCCAGGCGCCGGTTGCGGCAGCCCGACTGGCCCAGACCGAGCCCCAACCCTGTCCTGCCTGGCTGACTGCCTTGCTGCAGTGCGCGCAAAACGCCACATCCGAGCCAGATATCGGCCCCATTGCCGATGAGCTGGAAAAACTGCCGGTTTCCGGCTGGCTGACCACGCTGCAACGCGCAACGCTAGACATGCAGCTGCACCAGGCGGGTCTGGAGATGCGCTATTACCCGGGCCTGGAGCCAGCTCTAACTCTGGCAACAGGGGCGCATGCCGGGCGCTTGAGCGGCTTGTCCCGGTGGCTGGCCGAGCAACAGAGCCTGGCAAGCCATCCACTCAGCGAGCGCTTGTTTGTTCACACCATTCTGCAGCAGACCGTTTTGGCCTGGCGGCAGTAACGTTCAATAATCAATGGTTATCCATGTTTGTAGATTCTCACTGTCATCTTGATTTTCCTGCACTGCAAGGCGATGTCGACGACATCTTGCAGAAAATGGCAGCCAACCAGGTAGAACATGCACTGGTGGTCAGCGTCAATCTGCCCGACTGGCCCGAACTGCTGCAGTTGGTCGAAGCGCACGACAATCTTTCTGCTTCGGTCGGTGTGCATCCCGGTTATCCGGATACGCCGGAGCCCGACGTGGCTGAACTGGTCCGGTTATCGGGCACATCGGAGCGCGTCGTCGCCATCGGTGAAACCGGGCTCGACTATTTTCGGCAAAGTGAACCGCTGGACTGGCAACGCGAGCGTTTCCGGGTTCATATCCGTGCCAGCCGGGAAACCGGCTTGCCGCTGATCATTCATACCCGTGCAGCCAGTGAAGACACCCTGCAAATCATGCGCGATGAAGGCGCACACGAAGCAGGGGGCGTCATGCATTGCTTTACCGAGTCCTGGGAGGTCGCCCAGGCCGCGCTGGACATGGGCTTTTACATTTCATTCTCCGGCATCGTCACCTTCAGGAACGCGACCGAGTTGCAGGAGGTCGCACAAAAAGTACCCCTGGACAGACTGTTGATAGAAACGGACTCACCGTATCTGGCGCCCGTTCCTTATCGTGGCAAACGCAATGACCCGTCCCTGGTGCCCCATGTGGCAGAAAAAATCGCCGAACTGCGGGGCGAATCAATCAAGACGATTGCACAGACCACAACAGACAATTTCTATCAATTATTCAATAAAATACGACGATAATTTAAAGTAAAATATCTCAAGTGATTTATATAAAGTAAATTATTATGATTGTTGTGCATCTTGATGATCTAACGGTAATATCATGAATATTAAAGCCTGGTTCCATCGAACGCTTCTGCTGATCATGACAAGCACCATGCTGCTGGGGTTGATGCTGAGTACCCATGGCGTCAGGGCCCAGGAGGTGGACAACAGCGATTGGTGGGTAGCCATTGCCAATGACCGCGCTGACGTGGTCAAGAGGCTGCTTGAAGACGGTGCCGACGCCAATGCCGTCGGGACATCCGGCCAGCCGCCCATCATGTTCGCTATCCGTGAAGGTGCCTGGGAGGTCTACGACATTCTGCTCAGGCACCCCGATACGGCTTACAACGCTATCAATGTCAACCGCGAAACCCCTCTGATGTATCTGGCCGTCATTGGTGAAACGGAGCGGGCACAAGACATTATCCGGCGAGGCGCCATGGTCAATCGGCCCGGCTGGACGCCGCTGCATTACGCGGCATCCACGGGCAAGGTGGACACCACGAAAATGCTGCTTGAACACGGTGCCGATGTGGATGCACGCTCGCCAGATGGCACCACGCCCCTGATGATGGCCGCCTATTCGGGAAGTGAAGCCGTGGTGCGGCTGCTGCTTGATGCCGGTGCGGATGTTCATCTGCGCACGGCGCAGGACTACAACGTGGTTGACTGGGCCGGCTTCAAGCAGCACACCCGGCTGGGTGCCAAGCTGCAAAGCCTCATTGATCATCAGCTTGGCAGCGAGGGTGCCAGCGCGGTCTTTGATGACGGCCCGGCGCAGCCCGATACGACCAGTGACAAGCAACAGGGTGGTACATCACGCTATTTTGACCTTGATCGCTTCAACGACGATGTCACTCCCTAGTGCGGGCATCCGGCAGGTATTCGGAACGCAAGATGCCTCGCAACTGTGTATAGGGGATAAGCAGCTCTGGCTGGCCGGAAGAGTAGGGGGCGATCTCGTAAGAGTTGTACTTGATGACGAGGCCGCTGTCCGTGAAGGCGTAGTTGTCGCTGAACTGAAGGGGCCACATCCGTGTCCAGGCGTCGCCGCTTTCCTGAACTTCGGGGCGTCTTTGCATCCAGGCCTGGTGGGCTGCTTCCAGAGCCTGCCGATAAGCTGACTGCTTGCCTGGCACAATCACGTCATCAAGTTCCAGCACGCGCTCGCGCTCGTTGTCCCAGTTCAGGAACCGCGTGGCCATGATGCCATGGGCAGCGCCAGTGTAGTACTGCCCGGTATTCAGCTCGATGACCGTCAGGTGCCGATTCCGGTAGCGGGTACGG
>DATGUI010000040.1:0-4070 GCA_035301405.1 Burkholderiaceae bacterium | reverse complement strand
GACTGGGAAGCCGTGACAGACGTGCTCTATGGCTGCGCCAATCAGGCCGGCGAAGACAACCGCAACGTGGCCCGCATGGCCGCCCTGCTGGCAGGCCTGCCCGAGTCGGTACCCGGCAGTACCATCAATCGATTGTGCGGCTCCAGTCTGGACGCCGTTGGCAGCGCCGCGCGCGCCATCAAGGCTGCAGAAGCTGACCTTGTCATTGCGGGCGGTGTCGAAAGCATGAGCCGCGCGCCCTTTGTGATGCCCAAGGCAACGGCTGCCTTTAGCCGCGCCAGCACGGTCTACGACACCACCATCGGCTGGCGTTTTGTGAACCCGCTCATGCAGCAACAATTTGGCATTGATTCCATGCCAGAGACAGCAGAAAACGTCGCCACGGACTATGACATAGACCGTGCATCCCAGGACAGGATGGCGCTGGAAAGCCAGCAACGTGCTGCCGCCGCACAACAGGCCGGCCACTTCAGGCGCGAGATCATCCCCGTGAGCATTCCCCAGAGAAAGGGTGACCCCCTTGTCTTCGATACCGATGAACATCCCCGCCATACCAGCATGGAAGCGCTTGCCCGTCTCCAAGGCATTGTTCGCCCGGACGGCACGGTAACGGCGGGTAATGCCAGTGGGGTCAATGACGGCGCTTGCGCCATGCTGATCGCCCATGAAGCCGCAGCCCAGGCAAACGGCCTGACACCACGGGCACGCATACTCGGAATGGCTGTGGCCGGTGTCGCACCACGTGTAATGGGCATCGGCCCCGCACCGGCAACCCGGAAGCTGTTGCAGCAAACCGGCATCACGCTGGATCAGCTTGATGTCATTGAGCTTAATGAAGCCTTTGCGGCGCAAGGGCTGGCTGTTTTGCGCCAACTGGGCCTGGAAGACAACGACCCGCGTGTCAATGCGTGGGGCGGTGCCATTGCCCTGGGCCACCCACTGGGCGCCAGTGGTGCAAGGCTGGTCACGACTGCGGTGAATCGGCTGCACGCCGAGGGGGGCCGTTATGCGCTGGCAACCATGTGCATCGGCGTGGGCCAGGGCATTGCCGTCATGATCGAGAAGGTGTAACGCGCCCGACCCCTGTGCTGCCCTGATGCCCGCGCACCCACAACAAGGCCCCCGCGACCAGCACCAGCGCCGGCAGCGATCCCACGTTCAGCCAGTTCCAGCCGCTGGTTGTTACCACGGCTCCTGATGTGAACGCGGTGCCCGACATGGTCAGGAACATCCAGAAGTTGATGGCACCCTGTGCCCGGTCTTTCTCTTCGGGGCGATAGGCGCGCAGGGCCAGCGCCGTGCTTCCGGTAAACAGGAAGTTCCAGCCCACACCCAAGATGGTGAGCGAGGCCAGAAAATGCGTCATGCTGATGCCGGCCATGGCAATGCCGATGCACAGCACATTCAGTGCCACACCTGCGCCCATGATTGCAATGGAGCCAAAGCGCTTGATCAGGTGCCCGGTGACAAACCCCGGCGCATACATGCCAATGACATGCCACTGCAACACCGTTGCGGTGGCCGCAAACTCGAACTCGTAGACCTGCATGGCAAGCGGGGTGGCCGCCATGAGCAGGTTCATGACTCCATAGCCAACGGCTGCCCCCAGTGTGGCCACCAGAAAAAGGGGCTGACGCATGATGACGGCCATGGGGCGGCCCCCGCTGCGCTGCTGTCCCCGTGCCGGATCAGCAGGAAAGTCGATGAGCGCCATGACGCCCATGGCAACCACGGCCACAATGGCCAGCGTCAGATAGGCGCCGACAAACGGCGTGGGCAGCAGAGAGCGGCTCCATGAGGCCAGGTTGGGCCCCACGATGGCGCCAAAGATGCTGCCTGCCAGCACCAGGGAGACGGCCTTTTCGTGCCAGTCGGGCCGGCTGAGCTCAACCGCGGCGAAGCGATACAGCTGCCCGTTGGCATAATAGTATCCGGCAATCATGGTGGCCGCGAGCAGCAGCCAGAAGCTCTGGAACTGCGCAGCCAGGGCAGCCAACAGGGCCGAACCACAGGCCACCACCAGGCCGATCTGAAACGAGATGCCCCGGCCCCATCGCATCTGAATGCGCGCTACCAGCGGCGCGGCCAGTGCGCCCCCCACCACATACCCCATGATGGGCAGGGTGGCCATCCAGCTGCGTGGCGCAAGTTGCAGCCCCACCAGCCCATTGATGGCGATAAACGTGACGTTGTTGATCAGGAACAGGCCCTGGCACAGGGCAAGGAGGAATAATTGACGGTTCATTCGGGGCGATCTCTAACTACTTTTCGCAATATGCTTATTCCAGAAACATGATACCGCAGTTTTTGCCCTGAAAATAGAAACGGCGCGACAAAAGCCAGGCATTGACCTCGTGTTTCACTTATGTCTGTCGTATAATATGTTGCATTGCAGCAAAATCATTGATGCAGGTAAACCCATGACCTCCCCTTCTGATAAACCCACCCGGCTGTCCCAGCGCGCCGCACCGGCCTGGCAGGCTGCCGATAACGCCATCCGCAACCGTCTGGCCAAGACAGCAATGGGGTTGTCGCCCATTGCGCTCACCCGTGCCTACATGGACTGGGCCTTGCAAATGTCGGTCTCTCCGGGGCGCCGCAGCCAGCTCGGCGTTCATGCCTTTGAGCTCATGGCCCAGGCCTGGCAGAACATGCTGGACACCAGCGCGGCCGAACACGCCAGCGACAACGACCTGCGATTTCGGCACGAATCCTGGAAGCAATGGCCTTACAACCTGTTCAAGGAAAGCTTCCGCGCTACAGAAAGCTGGTGGCAGGAAGCGGTCTGCAGCACCGGCATGACCCAGCACAACCAACAGATGGTTGCCTTCTTTGCGCAGCAGGCGGTGGATGCCATGTCGCCTTCCAACTGGCTGGCCACCAACCCTGAAGTCCTGCAGACCGCCATTGAAACACAAGGACAAAGCCTGGTGCGGGGATGGGAGCTGTGGGTCAAGGACCAGCGCACCCGGGTCCGCACCAGGCTGGACCAGTCCGGCGAGGCACTGGAGCCTCTGCCCTTTGCGGTGGGCAAGGATGTGGCCGTGACACCGGGCAAGGTCGTGTGGCGCAATCACCTGTTCGAACTCATCCAGTACGAACCCATGACAGACAAGGTTTGTCCGGAGCCCGTTCTGATTATTCCGTCCTGCATCATGAAGTACTACATCCTGGATTTGTCTCCGCACAATTCCATGGTGAAGTACCTGGTTTCCCAAGGCCACACGGTGCTCATCATGTCGTGGCGCAACCCGGATGCCAGTGATGCCAACCTGAAAATACAAGACTACCTGAGCACCGGCCTGATGCAGGCCATGGCAGCAACCCGAAAGGTCACGGGCGCCAGCACCATACACACCATTGGCTATTGCCTGGGCGGCACCTTTCTGGCCATGGTCGGCGCCATTTTAGGCCGCTTGTCCCGCGTGCCGGAAAAAGACTGGACAGCCGAAGAAAAGGCGTTGGTACCCACGGCACTGCCTGAAATGGCCAGCATGACGCTGCTTGCTGCACAAACCGACTTCACCGAGCCCGGTGAGCTGGGCGTCTTCATTGACGAAGAACAACTGACCATGCTGCGCCAGAGCATGTTCAGGCAGGGTTTTCTTTCGGGACGACAAATGGCGGGCTCATTCCAGTTTCTGGCTTCCCGGGATCTCGTCTGGTCACAAAATGTGCGCCGCTATCTGCTGGGGCAGGAAAACTCCAGCTTTGACCTGCTCAGCTGGAATCAGGACGTCACCCGCTTGCCCGCCCGCATGCACGACGAGTACCTGACGGCCCTGTTCCTCAACAACAATCTGGTCAACGGGCAATACCGTTTTGCCGGCAAGTCCATCGCCCTGGTGGACCTGACCGCACCGCTCATGGTGGTGGGCACGACCAAAGACCATGTCTCGCCCTGGCGCTCTGTGTATAAAATCCATCTTTACACCAACGTGCCCATCACGTTTGTTCTGGCGGCGGGTGGACACAATGCGGGCATCGTCTCCGAGCCCGGCCGGCCACGGCGCAGCTACCAGATTGATACCACCGAACCGGGCCAGGGCTGGACGGATCCGGCCATCTGG
>DATGUI010000039.1:0-2596 GCA_035301405.1 Burkholderiaceae bacterium | reverse complement strand
TGATGAAAGTTACTTTTCTGATACGGGAGAATCGTTATGGCAGAACGCAAGGATGCGGACCCCAAGCCTATTTTCACGGACGAGGGGGACGGTCAGCCATCCAGCTCACCACAACACCCAGCAGGCAAATCCGGGGATTCGCAGGCGGCGCCGGGTTTCTCTGATGATGACCTGATCGACAGCCTGCCGGGCGACGGTACACCCGGCGCCCACGACGAAGAACTGGCGCAGGCACAGGAAAAGATTGCGTCCTATCACGACGAACTGCTGCGGGCGCGTGCCGAAGTCGAAAACGTGCGTCGCCGTGCGCAGGAAGATGTCTCCAAGGCCAGGAAATTCAGCATAGAAGGGTTTGCAGAAAGCCTGGTGCCGGTCATTGACAGCCTGGAAGCCGCCATGTTGCAGCCTGATCAGGACGCCAGTGCCTGGCAGGAAGGTGTCGACGCCACACACAGGCAATTGCTTTCGGCATTTGAGCGCCATGCCCTGCAGGCCGTGGCTCCTGAAGTCGGTGATCGCTTTGATCCGCATCTGCATCAGGCCATTTCCACGATACCCTCGGACCAGCCCGAAGGCGTTGTCGTCCAGCGCCTCCAGAAAGGCTACACCATTGCCGACCGTGTGCTGCGGCCGGCACTGGTCATGGTGTCTGCCGGGCCACAGGCCTGAGGCCAGCACGCTGTGCAGCAGGCCCTTGCCCTTGAATTATGCATGGGCAACCCCATTTAAAGCACAGTTCAACAGTATCCGTCCATTGTTTATTTTTATTTGAGTAATCCATCATGGCAAAAATCATCGGAATCGATCTGGGTACAACCAACAGTTGTGTGGCCGTACTCGACGGTGGCAAGCCCCGAATCATTGAAAACGCCGAAGGCACGCGCACCACGCCTTCGGTCGTCGCCTACATGAACGACGGCGAAATCCTCGTGGGTGCGCCCGCCAAGCGGCAGGCCGTCACCAACCCCAAGAATACGCTCACGGCCGTCAAGCGCCTCATTGGCCGCAAGTTTGAAGAAAAGGCAGTGCAGCAAGACATCAACCTCATGTCTTACGAGATCATCAAGGCGGACAACGGCGACGCCTGGGTGCAGGCTCAGGACAAAAAGCTCGCACCGCCGCAGGTGTCGGCTGAAGTCCTGCGGAAAATGAAGTCCACCGCCGAAGACTACCTTGGCGAAGAAGTGACCGAAGCCGTCATTACCGTGCCGGCCTACTTCAACGACAGCCAGCGCCAGGCCACCAAGGATGCCGGTCGCATTGCCGGTCTTGAAGTCAAGCGCATCATCAACGAGCCCACGGCAGCAGCCCTGGCCTTTGGCATGGACAAGGCAGAAAAGGGTGACCGCAAGATTGCCGTCTATGACCTGGGCGGCGGCACGTTCGACGTCTCCATCATTGAAATCGCCGACATCGATGGCGAAAAGCAATTCGAAGTACTGTCCACCAACGGGGACACCTTCCTGGGTGGTGAAGACTTCGACCAGGCCCTCATCGAATACATCATTGACGAGTTCCGCAAGGAAAGCGGCGCCGACCTGTCTGCCGATGTCCTGGCATTGCAGCGCCTGCGCGAGGCGGCAGAAAAAGCCAAGATCGAGCTGTCTTCCACGCAACAGACCGAAATCAACCTGCCCTACATCACGGCCGATGCCTCCGGACCCAAGCATCTGAACCTGAAGGTCACCCGCGCCAAGCTGGAAGCGCTGGTTGAAGATCTCATCGAGCGCACGCTTGAGCCTTGCCGCACGGCCATTACCGATGCAGGCATCAAGGTGTCCGACATTGACGACATCATCCTGGTTGGTGGCATGTCGCGCATGCCCAAGGTACAGGAAAAGGTCCAGGAGTTCTTTGGTACCGAACCCCGCAAAGACGTCAACCCCGACGAAGCCGTGGCCGCAGGTGCCGCCATTCAGGGCTCCGTACTGGCTGGTGACCGTCAGGACGTCCTCCTGCTTGACGTCACGCCCCTGTCCCTGGGTATTGAAACCCTTGGCGGCGTCATGACCAAGATGATCCACAAGAACACCACGATACCCACGCGGTACGCCCAGGTGTTTTCCACGGCCGATGACAACCAGCCAGCGGTTACCATCAAGGTCTTCCAGGGCGAACGCGAAATTGCCGCAGGCAACAAGGCACTGGGCGAGTTCAACCTCGAGGGCATTCCCCCCGCCGCACGTGGCGTACCCCAGATCGAAGTCACCTTCGATATCGACGCCAACGGTATTTTGCATGTATCGGCCAAAGACAAGGGCACAGGCAAGGAAAACAAGATCACCATCAAGGCCAACTCCGGTCTGACCGATGAAGAGGTCGAGCGCATGGTGCAAGACGCCGAAGCCAACGCGGCCGAAGACAAGCGTGTGGCGGACCTGGCCCAGGCACGCAACCAGGCCGATGCACTGGTACACTCCACTCGCAAATCCCTGGAAGAGTACGGCGACAAGCTGACTGACGACGACAAGCAAGCCATCGAGTCTGCCATCAAGGAGCTCGAAGAAACCCTGCAAGATGGCGACAAGGACGCCATCGATGCCAAGGTCGAGCAACTGACCTCCGCAGCGCAGAAACTTGGCGAGCAAATGTACGC